>JAPKZQ010000018.1 GCA_026393675.1 Acidobacteriota bacterium
ACTTCGCCCAGCCCTTCAACGACGCCACCTTCGTCAACGCCGCCGTCAGCGTCGTCTTTCCGTGGTCAATGTGCCCAATGGTCCCCACGTTGACGTGCGGTTTCGACCGATCGAATTTCTCTTTCCCCATGGCTGGTCTCCAGAAAAATGTCGCTTACACAGTGGAGCCGATGACCGGATTCGAACCGGTGACCTCGTCCTTACCAAGGACGCGCTCTGCCGACTGAGCTACATCGGCAAAAATGCCAACATCCGACAGCACAATGCACCTGGCTCGCCAGCCGAAGCTCGCGAGAGGTCCGCCGCCGCTCGTTGCTGGTCATCCAATCAACGAGCTATGGCGGACAACCTTCACTCGTTCCACGAGCGAAGGTTGGAGCGGGAGACGGGGATCGAACCCGCGACCAACAGCTTGGAAGGCTGTGACTCTACCACTGAGTTACTCCCGCCAACTGCTCGCTGCCACCCAACCGCCTACCAACCCTTGTCGACCTGACCTGCTTCAACTGGCTCGCCATGAGCGAGGCCTGGTGCCTTTCGACTCGCTACGCTCGCTCAAGACACCATTCGCCTTCGGCCTGCTGGCCGAGTCGAATGGTGGGGAGGGGAGGATTCGAACCTCCGAAGGCGCATGGCCGACAGATTTACAGTCTGTTGCATTTGACCGCTCTGCAACCTCCCCGGCTTCTCGTCTTCTGCTCGGCCCGAATCACCCACATGGGCCAAGCCCGTGGGCGCAGATCACAACGCGTAGGGGTTTGTCTTCCCCGGCCAACTCGAACAGTGGAGCTGACGGAGGGATTTGAACCCCCGACCCGCTGATTACAAATCAGCCGCTCTACCGGACTGAGCTACGCCAGCCAGACGAAACCCCAAGCTTAGCACGTTGCGTGCCACATCGCAACCGGTCGAGGCCTTTTCGGACCCGTTCGGTACGTGAGGCTAAAACGACACATCCACCGCTCCGTGACATCGTCCGGCAGGGGTGCAACCAGTCATTATAGTCACGAATACGGTCTGGGAACCAGAGGCAAGAATTCCAAGATTCCCCACGAGTTTCTCGAAGGGCGGCGGGATCTGATAGGGGTTCCGCGCCAGCAGGGCGAGCAAGCGTTCCGCCTGCGGCTTGAGGCCAGATGAAGCCAGTTTCGGAAAGTCCGACCGTTGACAACCGCCCTCGTTCCCAGCACGCTTGCGGGTAGGTCACGGAACGCCCGTGATCGAACACCGGCGACGCTACCACAGCCCTGCAGGCACGGGCTCCTGAGCTTGCTCAATGAACACCAGCGCCTTGCGCGCGCCTTGTGAACCGCCAGATGTCGACCGGTACGTTCGGTGGTGGGGGCCGGGATCTGGTAACGGACCCCGGCCCCCCGATGCGCGTGTGCGCGGCGCGCGCTAGTCTTTGTCCCGCATACCGAGTGCCTCCAGCATCGGCAGGGGTTTGTTCTTCTTTATTTCTCCCAGCATCGCTACCACGTTCGGCGAGTCGTTGATCTTCTTGACTAAGGCCTCTGTGACATCGACCGTCTCGATGTTCGGGCCTTGATACGCCAGTTCATACTGGGAGACCACCGCCGACACCTTCGCCTCCTTCGCCACCGCCGTCACGGCGTCCTTGAACATCCCGAGGATCTCCGACACGGAACCAATACTGAAGCCCTGCAAATGCAGGAGTGTCTGTTGCGTCTGACCCTTGGCCTCAAGCTCTGCCGCGAGCGTGTCGTTCTTGTCGGTCTTCGCCTGCTGGAACTGCGCCCGGAGTTGTTGCATCTCCTGGCCGAACGCGGGGGATTGGGCATACGCGATGGCGATCGCCCGCGAGTCGAACACGCCAACGCGCAGCGCTGTTTGGGCCAGCGCGGGTGCGGCGACCACAGCCAGGAGTGTGAAGATGGCGATGCACGAGCACAGGATTTTCATGGGATCCTCCCTGAATGATGGGATAACGCTGGGGTGGTCAATTATCCTTCCGCACCTCGTATGAGAGTCCTATTGCGCCCAAGCCGGTAGCGACCACGTGACAGAACGCCCGTGAGCGACCGCCGATGATCACCGGTAGTGCTGCGTGGCACAGAGCCGGCCGTTTCATGACGCATCCTCCATGAGTGGTGTGAATGTGTGAATTGCCTGCACATGCTCATCGTCAACGCAAGGTCACGTGTGTGTGGTCAGGGGTGAGGGGGCAGGGCGCGCGGCATCGGCCCTGCTGTCAGCGTGACTCCTATCAGGCGCAAAGAGGCATGCGCCGGCCAGGATCAGGGGCACACAGATCATCAGGGCGGTCGCAATCTGGCCGAGGGTGAGACCTCTTCTGAGAATGACGAACAAGAGGATAGCCGTCACTGCGAATACGATCGAGCCGATCGTCTTCGGGAACTTCCTTGCCAGCCACCCTATCCCTACGATCAGGAGCGACGGGGACGACTCCACGAGGCCACCGATTGTGGCGCCGTTCTCCATGGCAACGAAGAGGAGCATAAGCAGTCCGACCGCCATGATGATCCGTGAGCCTGCCTCGCGGTAGTTCTTCACCAGAACCACATTGAAGAGGGCTTTCGACGCCAGTCCGAGGATGATGACGATATTGAACAGTTCCCAGCTGTGGTCTCCCTTACTGCTTTGAACGACTGCCAGGACGACCGACGCGACGATCATCACGGCGAACGCGATATTCCCCGATCGGTAATGGATGCTCATCTGGCGTTCGTCGACATACTGCCGTGCCACTCCGAGCGATGCGAGTGTAGGCCGGAGAAGGTACGAGGCGATCATCAGGAAGAGCCAGCGCTGGTCCCGCGTGGTGGCGTAGATGACGATGGCCACCAGGAAGATGCCTGTGGCCACCCAGAAGATCGGGTCTTTCTTACGCATGGTCCTTTTCCTCCAGGACAAACAGGTCTTCGACTGTGGCCTCCAGTGTCTCTGCCAGCAGAAGCGCCAGCTTCACGGAGGGGGCATAGTCTCCGCGTTCGATCGACACGATGGTCTGTCGGGAGACGCCGACCATGTCGGCCAGTTGCTGCTGGCTCAACTCTCCGCGGTCAAAGCGGTATCTTCTCAGTGTCGTTTTCATGATTTCGGGGGGGGCACGTGTTGTTTTCTACATTGCCACTGTAAACCATATTTTACACAATGTCACTTATTATTTACATTACGACAAACAAAATATCCACATATCAGACAGGTTTGGGGGATGTGCGGACTTTCAGGGGAGAAACGGCGGAGTGCGAGTTCCCCGCTCAGTGCGGGGCACTCTTTTGGTCCGGAGCTGTGGAGAGTGCGCAGTAAGCCTGAACCGGAAGACGGATCTTCGAGACGAGCTCTCCAAAGCGTGGTTCGCCCCGGAGCGGATCGAAATCCGGATAGGGGGCGGAAAGGGCATTCCGCGCCGCGTCCGGTTCTTCCTGTCCATCCTCGCTGTCCGGCTTCGCCTCGGCGGCGGAAAATGCGGCCCTGAGATTGATCAGAATGGTGGGCATCTTCCGAAAGGCGGATAGGAGGTCGACCAGGGCGACACGGTGGGCCGTCTCGGTCAACTACTGGTTCCTGAGACACCTGGCGTTCTGGCCTGTCGCTGGGATCTCTTGGAGAATCTGGGCGAAACCGATCATCGTTCCAAGGGGATTTCCGAGACGGGGTCCCTACGACCGCTTGCTTCGTTGGCGCACGGCCTCGAACAGGACGACCGCGGCGGCCACCGAGACGTTGAGGCTCGAGACGTGGCCGCGCATCGGGATCGACACCAGGCGGTCGCACGACTCGCGCACGAGCCGGCGCAGTCCCTGCCCTTCGGCGCCGAGCACAATCGCGGTGGGCAGTGTCAGATCGATCTGGTCGTACGTCTCGCCGGCATCCGCATCGAGACCAATCGTCCAGACTCGAGCGTCCTTCAATTCGCCGATGGCGCGTGCGATGTTCACGACCTCAGCGATCTTCACGTGCGCCACCGCACCAGCCGACGCCTTCGCGGCCGCGCCGTCGAGGCGCGCGGCGTGGCGCGTCTGGCGAATCACGCCGTCGGCGCCGGAGGCATCGACACTTCGAAGGATGGCGCCCAGATTGTGCGGGTCTTCGATGCCATCGAGCACAACGAGCAGCGGCGCACCGACCGCCGCCGCGACCAACTCCTGCGGCGTGTACTGCTCGGCGTCGCGCAGTTCGGCGATGACGCCCTGGTGCACACCGCCCCGCGCGGCGCGATCGAGCTCAGCCACCTCGACGGACCGAACCGGGATGCCGGTCGACTCCGCCAGTTGGCGCACGGCGCGAAGTCGTTCGCGATCAGAAGACGACATACGGATCGCGATGGCGCGTCCGGCGCGTAGGGCTTCGAGCACGGGATTGAGGCCGTAGATCAGCATTGCTTCTCCGTCGGCCAGGCTGGAGCCTGGCGATCCCAGGTCCCACCAGCGCCTCTTCAATTCAAACGTGCGTCTTCAACGCGTCCGAAAACAACGCTGCACGCTCGCGGCACCCAATAATCAATGCCAGGCCACAGGAGGCCGGCAGTTCGGCTCCCCGGTCAATCGCCGGCACCGCCAGATCGAGTTCGGGCCCGCCAGCCTCCCCTGTGAGGGCGATGCGAATCGGATGGAACAGGTGCTTGGCTTTCTGGCCGGTCGCCTGCTTCACTCGCGTGGCCGCCGCGCGAAAGGTCTCACGGTCGAGCCGCCCGACGCCAGCCAGCTCGCGCGCCAGTCGGTCAATCACCTCTCGAGCGCCAGGCTCCCGCAAGACCTCTCTGACATCGTCTCGCTCCATCGCCTGGCCCGGATTGAAGACAAAGAGGAAACGCAACCGCTCGGGCATCTGGTCGACCCGATCGATCGATCCGCTCGCCATCGGCACGACCGACTCCACGAACGTGCGGGCCTCGGCCGAATCGCTCAACAGAAATCCCGCCGCCCGGAAACTCGGCAGCGCCAGGTCGGTCAAGCGGCCCGGAGTCGCCAGGCGCAGGTAGTGGCGATTGACCCAGGCCAGCTTTTCCCGATCGAACACCGCCGCACTGTGACCGACCGATTCGAGCGCGAAGCGTCGCGCCAATTCCCGGATGGGAAGGAGTTCGTCCCCCCCACCAGGCGACCAGCCCAGCAGCGCAAGGTAGTTCACCAGGGCCTCGGGGAGGTAGCCGCGCGCCCGGAACTCCGCAACCGACGTGGCGCCATGCCGTTTGGAGAGTGGCGCGTGATCCGGGCCGAGCACGAGCGCCAGGTGCGCGAAAGCTGGCGGCGTGAAACCCAGCGCCTCGTAGAGCATCACTTGCCGCGGCGTGTTCGAAATATGATCTTCGCCGCGAATGACGTGCGTGATCTCCATCAACGCGTCGTCGATGACGACCGTGAAGTTGTAGGCAGGGTTGCCGTCAGAACGCACCAGCACCGGATCGCCGATGACCTCGGTGCTGAAACGGACCTCGCCCCGCACGACGTCCTGAAACACGACATCACGGTTCTCCGGTACTCGGAAACGAATGACCGCCGCCTCGCCACCGCTCATCCTCGCGCTCGCCTGTTCAGGTGGGAGGTCGCGGCATCGACCGGCGTACTTCGGTGGACGTCCCGCCTCGATCGCAGCCTGCCGATCGGATGCGATCTGCTCAGCCGGACAGAAGCAGTAATAGGCATGCCCGTGCACGATCAGTTCGTGTGCGTACGACCGGTACAGGTCCAGCCGCTCGGACTGCCGGTACGGCCCATGCGGTCCGCCGACATCGGGACCTTCATCCCAGGTGAGCCCCATCCACCGCAGGTCTTCGAGGATTCCCGCCTCGGACTCGCGCGTCGAGCGTGCGACATCGGTGTCTTCGATGCGAACGATGAACGTGCCTCCGCCGCCTCTGGCCAGCAGCCAGTTGAACAGTGCCGTGCGGGCATTCCCGACATGAAGGAGCCCCGTCGGACTCGGTGCGAATCGCAGGCGCATGACGACTACGTCTCCTGGAACCGCTGTTCCACCAGTACCGCCACCGCGTGGACGGCCATGGCCTCGCCGCGTCCGATCTCGCCGACGCCTTCGTTGGTCTTGCCCTTCACGCTGACGCAGCCGGCCTCCACGCCCAGCGCACTGGCCAGGCGTTCGCGGATCGCGTCGATGTGCGGAGCGAGCCTCGGGCGTTCGGCGATGACGACCGCATCGACGTTGCCGATGACGTAGCCACTCTCGCGGGCCAGGGAAACCGCGTGTCGCAGCATCGCGAGACTCGACGCACCCTTCCACTGCGGATCGGAGTCCGGGAAGTGACGGCCGATATCGCCCTTCGCCACGGCGCCAAGCACGGCATCCGTCACGGCGTGTGACAGCACATCGGCGTCGGAATGCCCGGCCAGCCCACGGTCGGCCGGGATGGTCACGCCGCCGAGAATCAACGGTCGCCCCTCGACGAGGCGATGCAAATCGTAGCCGGTGCCGATGCGCATACGGGACATCGATCGTCGGCCCTCCGCCAGAGCTCGCGCGACAGTCAAATCAGCCATGGTTGTGATCTTGAGATTGGTGGCGTCGCCCATCACCAACCGAACCGGGTACCCGGCCGCTTCGGCCAACGCCGCCTCATCGGTTGCCGGAAGTCCCCCGCGACAAGCCTCCAGCGCCGCCCGTAACACGTCGGTGCGGAACGCCTGTGGCGTCTGCGCCAGATAGACCCGGTCGCGCGGGATCGTCCGCTCGACCACCGGCCCCTGCGGCGTTGTCTCGCCGGACGCCAGCTTGACGGTGTCGTTCACCGGCAGGGCGGCGAGGGCCGCACCCGTCTCTGCGGCGGCCGCAATGGTCCGCGAGATCAGATCGGGGCTCGCAAACGGACGCGCCGCGTCGTGAATCAGGATGATGTCGGCACGTTCCTGCACGACGTCAAAGCCGTTGGCCACCGAATCCTGCCGGCGGGCCCCGCCCGCGACGACGCGCACCGGTTTGCCGAGCGATTGCAAATAGTCGGGCGGATCGCCGACAAGATCGGCCGGCAACACGACCACGATCTCGGTCACGGCGGGATGCGCCGCCAGCAGCTCCACCGAGCGCTGGAGCATCGACCGCCCACCGATCTCGATCAACTGCTTCGGGCGTCCGGCCCCGAGCCGCTCGCCGCGCCCGCCTGCCGCGATGATTGCCGCCACGTGCATGTCAGGCCACCCACCGCCAGGTTTCGACGCCACCCGCAAACCGCGCGTAGCGCGATGCCGTCATGTCGATCACGCGCAAGATGGCCGACGGCGTGATCATGGCAGGCCCGAAGACCACCACCAGCAGCCGCCTGGCTGACGTGGTGACCATGGTTCGGGCCGAATCGGACGTCGGATTGCCAAACGGACCGCGCGTGTCCACCAGCGTCAGGCGGCCGTCCAGATGGACCTCGTCTTTCCGGATACCCGGGTAGGCTTCGCCGGGTCGACCGCGTCGCAACGTCACGGGCGGCTCCACCCGGTCGAGGTCGTAGAGGCCGTACGGCAACTGCGCCTCGAGCGAACACCAGTTGCAGAGATCGACGAGCGTATTGATGCGCGGCAACGGATCGCCGCGACGGACCCGCCGCAGCAGCGCCTCGGATGACGGGCGTGTCTTGGTCGGGTCGATGCCGATGCTGCGATAGAGCTGGCGCGATGGTCCGACATCGAGTCCGTCGCCTGCGCGGATGATCTCCTCCGCCTGGCTGAGCGAACCGGCGAGATCCGTGTCGTCCTCGAGCACACGGGTGACGTCACACGTCAACACGCCGATGCGCAGAAGCATCGCCAGATCCGGCGATACTGTCAATTCGATGGCCATGTTCCGAGCCCCTGGTCTTCAGCCGCCACGCGTGCCTCAACGACCGATCGCACCTGCGCGCCCAGTCTGCGGGCCGCAGCCGTGTCGGGCCGCCCCGGGCTCTCGGAGGTGCTGACGGGCGCATGAACCGTCAGCCTGACGTGGCCTGGCCGCGCCGTCAGAAAGCCCTTTCGCATCACGAAGCGCGTGCCGGTGATCGACAGCGGCACAATCGGCAGCCCGGCTTCCATGGCCAGCAGGAAGCTGCCGGCCTTGAACCGCCCGACACGCCCATCCGCGCTGCGAGTGCCCTCGGGAAAGATGATGAGCGATAATCCGTCGCCGAGCAACTGACGCCACCGCTGGAGAATGACCGGAGCATCCGGATGGCGCCGGTCGACCAGCAGATGACCGGTGCGCCGGAGGTGCCAGCCGAGAAAGGGAAACGACCCGAGCGACTGCTTGGCGGTGATCCGCAGTTGAAACGGCAGCGCCCAGAACACAACCGGGATGTCGTAGATGCTCTGGTGATTCGAGACGAAGACGTACGTCCTACCCGGCGTCAACTGCTCCAGCCCGCTCACCTCCACTTGAACGCCCGTGGTCACCAGGATCAGGCGGGACCACAGCCGCGCGCACCCATGTGCGAACCGCCCGCTTCGATCGACGAAACTCGAGAGCACCGAGAACGTCCCGAGCACGATCGAGTAGACGGTGATCGCGGGGATCAGGAAGAAAACCGTCCGCCACCAGTGATACGACGGAACGCTCACGTGCCGTTGGGCCCAGCCGCGGGCAACCCGGCTGGTTGAGGCGCGTTCTTCGAACGGCGCGCGGCATCGTCACGCTCGACGGTCGGCACCGGCGATCCACCGGCCTCGATGAACCGGCCGAAGATCATCTTCCCCGCGGTCGTCTGCAGAACGCTGGTCACGACGATCTCGATGGTCTTGCCGATCAGTTTGCGCGCGTTGTCCACGACGACCATCGTGCCATCGTCCAGGTACGCCACACCCTGGTTGTACTCCTTGCCTTCCTTGAGGATGAAGACCTTCATCACCTCGCCGGGCAGCACCACGGGCTTGAGCGCATTGGCCAGTTCGTTGATGTTCAACACGGCCACGCCCCGGAGTTGCGCGACCTTGTTCAGGTTGAAGTCATTCGTGACGATCTTGCCCTGGAGCGACCGGGCCAGCTCGATCAGTTTCAGGTCGACTTCCCGCACCTCGGGGAAGTCGATATCGGAGATCATGACTTCCGCGCCCGTCATTTTCTGGATCTTCTGGAGGATGTCGAGCCCGCGCCGGCCGCGGTTGCGCCGCATGGTGTCGCTGGAATCCGCAATCTGCTGGAGTTCCTTGAGCACGAACTGCGGGATGACCAGGGTCCCATCGAGGAAGCCCGTCTCGCAGACGTCCGCGATACGGCCGTCGATGATCACGCTGGTATCGAGCACTTTGTAGCGACGCTGAGGGCCGGCCGCCCGGAACAGCGTAATCAGTCTGGTCGGCTCCAGCCACTCGCCGTGCCGGCCCCCGACGACCAGCCCGAGATACGTCATCGCCAGGTAGACGAAGCTGTGCAGAAACTCGATCCGGGCGTCGGTCGTGCCAAACCAGAAGAGCCCGGCGCCCATGACATTGGCGAAGCCCAGGCCGATT
Source organism: Acidobacteriota bacterium (assembly GCA_026393675.1). Classification (NCBI taxonomy): domain Bacteria; kingdom Pseudomonadati; phylum Acidobacteriota; species Acidobacteriota bacterium. The sequence goes on from JAPKZQ010000018.1 coordinate 9,408, forward strand.
GATCCGCCAATCAGGGCCCCCAGCAGGTGGGTGACACTGACGGCCCGCAATCGCCATTCGAGGAGGATACCAAGCAGCGCGAGCGCTGCGCCACCTGCCACATTGATCGTGAGGCCCGCGCCGGAGACCGGTTGGAATGTCCCCGCTGCGAACGCGACTCCGGAAAGGAAGAGCAATCGGACGAGTATGAACCAGGCCATGGGGCCTCCCTGTATGACAACGCAACTATAACGGCGCTTGGGAGTGATTACACGAGGAGATGATCAAGCGCCTCCTGGACCGTCCGGACGCCCACCAGCTCGCACGTAATCCCGGCCAGGCCCGGGTCGGTGACATCGACATTGGCGGCTGGCATCACGCAGCGGCTGAACCCCATCTGGGCGGCTTCCCGCACTCGCCGGGAAGCCTGGGTCACGGCGCGCACCTCTCCGGCCAAACCGACTTCGCCGAACACGGCGGTGCCGGCACCGACGGCACGGTTTCTGGCGCTCGACGCGACGGCGGCAACCACCGCAAGATCGACCGCCGGCTCGTCGACGCTCATGCCGCCCGCGAGGTTCGCGAACACGTCGTCGCCACCCAACTGCAGTCCGGCGCGTTTCTCGAGCACCGCGAGCAGCAGCGACAACCGGTTCTGGTCCAGGCCCACCGCGGTGCGCTTGGCGTATCCGTAGGCACTCGTGCTGACCAGCGCCTGCACCTCGACGAGGATCGGCCGCGACCCTTCGATGCAGCAGAGCACGGCCGAACCGGGCGTGCCGCTCGGCCGCTCCGCCAGGAAGAGCGCTGACGGATTGGCCACCGGCCGGAGTCCCGCGGCCGTCATCTCGAACACGCCCATCTCGCTCACTGCCCCGAACCGGTTCTTCGCCGCTCTCACGATCCGGTGCGCGTGATGGCGCTCGCCTTCGAAGTACAACACCGTGTCGACGATGTGCTCGAGCGCCTTGGGACCAGCGAGACTGCCTTCCTTCGTCACGTGACCGACAAGGATGATGGGCACGTTCTGGGCCTTAGCCGCGAACAGCAACTGGGTGGCCGCCTCGCGAATCTGACCGATACTGCCGGGCGCCGACTGCATGCGGAGCGAAAACACCGTCTGAATCGAATCGACGATGACCAGCGCCGGCCGGAGCCGCGCCATCTCCTCGAGGACGCGTTCGAGACCCGTTTCGGCCAGCAAGTACAGCGGTGCCGTGCCGACGCCCAGCCGCTCGCCTCGCAACTTGATCTGGTGCTCGGATTCCTCGCCCGAACTGTAGAGCACCGGCCCCGACGCCTGGGCCACAGACGAGGCCGTCTGGAGCAGCAATGTCGACTTGCCGATGCCAGGTTCGCCGCCGAGTAGCACCAGTGAACCCGGGACGATGCCGCCGCCAAGCACGCGATCGAACTCGTCGATGCCCGTGGTCATCCTGGGCGAGTGGGCGGTCTCGATCTCGGTGTACAACCGCGCCGTGTTGCCGGCGGCCGACGAAAAACGATTCACCCCCGGAGCGGGAGCGTCCACGGCCGGGCGTTCCTCGACCATCGAGTTCCACGCGCCGCACTCGGGACAGCGGCCCAGCCACTTCTGCGACTGCGACCCGCACTCCTGGCACACGAAGACGGTCTTGGGTGGTTTCACGGGGCCCTTGAACACTGCGGGCTATTGGGGACGGGTTAGTTGTCCACCCCGATAGGGGTAGGGAGAGACGATTGTGTTCGTCCCCCCCTCCCTCCGAACTGGACGGGCGGTTCTCCCGCATCCAGCTCTCCAGTTGGTGGTGTCACCTCGATGAGGGGTGACGCGCAGCAGCGTAGGCGTCGACCAG
>JAPKZQ010000019.1 GCA_026393675.1 Acidobacteriota bacterium
CGTGGGGGACGTGCTGGTGGCGCAGGGGAACCTGGCGGGGGCGCTCGAGGCGTTCGGGCGGGGGTTGGCGATCCGAGAGCGGCTGGCGGCGGCGGACCCGGGGAATGCGGCGGGGCAGCCCGACCTAGCCGTGTCGCACTACAAGCTGGCCGGAGTAGCTCATCTGCATGGCGACAGGTCGCTGCGGGCGGCAGAACTGCAGCAGTGCTTTGCGTTGCTCTCCGGGATGAAGAGCCGCGGTTTGCACTTCGATCCGCAGTTGCAGGCGATCTACGAGCAGCTTGCCGGCATGTTCCGCGAGTGAGTCCAGAAGACTGCGAGCGTCACATCCTCGCGGCCCAGGCCGCACCGCACGCGCGTCCGCCCGGCCTCATCGTGCCGGCGGCTTGGCGTCGGGGCATCTGACGTTTCCTTTTCAGAAGGGAATGAAACATGCTATAGTTTCCTCGTGGATAAGGAAACTCTGAAATACGTCCTGGCCCAATCCACCACGCGGCCGTTGCCGCCGGCTACACCTCGGACGCTGGAGTTGCCGCTGGACTCGGGCAAGGTCGTCGCGCTTATCGGCATCCGGCGCACCGGCAAGACCTATCTGCTCTATGAGACGATGCGGCGGCTGGAGGCCCAAGGGGTGGGTCGGCGTCAGATGGTGTACCTCAACTTCGAGGACGACCGCCTCCTGCCCATTCAGGTCCGTGAACTCGACTTGATTCTGCGGGCGCACGAAGAACTGTACCCCGAGGTGTCGGGCCAAAGGAAATACCTGTTCTTCGATGAAGTGCAGAACGTCCCTTCATGGGAGACTTACCTGCGGCGTCTGCATGACACCGAGGATGCCCGCCTGTTCGTCACCGGGTCCTCCTCGCACCTGCTGTCGCGTGAACTCGCCACCGGACTGCGCGGACGAAGCGTGTCCTTCGAGGTGTTTCCGCTGTCGTTCGCCGAGTTCCTGAGATTCCGCAGACTGGAGCACAAGCCGTATTCGCGGACATCCGAAAGCCGCATGGCTTCGGCGTTGGAGGAGTATCTGAAGACGGGCGGCTTACCGGAAGTCGTCCTCGCCGACGAGTCGATGCGACCGCGCATCCTGAAGGAGTACGTAGACCTGGTGTTCTACCGGGACGTGGTGGAGCGCTACGGGGTAGGCAATCTGCTCGTGATGCGGATGCTGCTCCGTCATTGCCTGGGCCATCCAGCGGCGCTCTTCAATGTCCACAAGCTTTACCAGGACTTTCGCTCCCAGGGGCTGGCGCTGTCAAAGGACACCCTCTACAACTACCTCGGCTATCTCGAGCAGTCGTTTGTCGTCTTCCCGCTGCCGGTGGCCGAACGTTCGTTGCGGAAGCAGGCGGTGAACCCGAAGAAACTCCATGCGATCGATTGGGCGCTGGCGTATCCATTTGTCGCGGAACCCAGCATCGATGTGGGTAAGAAACTGGAGACGGCCGTATTCCTGCACTGGCGTCGCAAGCGCGAGGACTTGGGCTATCTGGCTGGGGATCGTGAGGTTGACCTGGTCGTGAACCGGGACCGTCCCGAGCACCTGATCAACGTGGCCTGCTCTGTTTCGGCGTCACAGACGTGGGGGCGCGAGATCGCCGCGCTGGAGGCCGCTGCGGTGCGGTTCCCGCGTGCGAAACGCGTGCTGGTGACGCACGAACACACGACGCGCAAACCACCAGCCGGCATCCAGATGACCGATGCCTGGCGCTATCTGCTGGCCAACCCGAAAACAGGCGCCTGACGACAGGCTCCATGTCCCAAGCGAGGCCCGGCTCGGATCTGCCACGCACTCACAACAGCGGGCTCAGCGACGTGGCGGTCGTATAGCTACTTTCGAAACCGCGTCCGCGAAGTTGAGCTCGGTCGTCGTCCTGGGGCGCTGAGCGGCGCGCGTTGGCCTCAGCCGCAGTGACTGAATGTGATGCGCGGCGAATCTCGCGGCGAGTGATGCCCAATTCGCGCCTGTTCTCTTCATTTCCGCTTGCTCGTGCCTGACCCGATCCCCCTCGTCGATTCCCACCGCCGTATCCTCTCGATACGAGGTTGCAATGGCGAGCCTGTGGATGCGCGGGGAAACGGGAAAAAAAGTCGAGGTGCCGATCGGCGGCCGGACGGTCGCGCTGACCGCCGGGCCGGGTGTGGCAACAGCCGCGCCGAGCGCGGGAACAACGCTCATTCGCGCCGGCGCCGAGCCCTCCTCGCCCTGGGTGCTCATCGCTGACCATGCCGTTCACGCGACCGTCAACGGCGAGCCGATCCCCACAGGCATCCGCGTCCTCGACAGCCGCGACGAGATCCGGTGCGGGCCAACCGCGGCGGTGTTCACCGACGAGCACCACGCGCGCGTCGAGCCGTTCCCCGGCGCCGCGAACCCGGTGCGCTGCGCCCGCTGCACGTGCGACATCGCACCCGCCAGCCCGGCAATCCGCTGTCCGGTCTGCAACAGCTGGTACCACCAGCAGGAACACGGCGACTTCCCGTGCTGGACGGCCGTGCCGTTCTGCCAGGCGTGCGGCTGCGCCACCACGACCGACGGCGACGGCTGGGAGCCGGAGGAGTTCTGATATGGGGCGCACCGTTGTCGTCGTTGGCCTCGGCAACATCGGCTCACAGGTGGCACCTCACCTCGCCCGCATGCGGACTATCGGCCGCGTCGTCCTGATCGACCACGGGAAGTACGACGAGACGAACGTCGAGACGCAGGCGATCACGCCCGGCGAGGTGGGCAGAGGCAAGGCACAGGTTCAGGGGCTTCGGCTGAAGAGGATTAACCCCGCGCTCGAGGTGACGAGCATCTCCGCGCCGGTCGAAGCGGTGCCGCTCGGCCGGCTGCGCGCGGACGCGATCCTGGCGTGTGTGGACAGTCGCGCGGCTCGCCAGTACCTGAACCAGGCCGCGCGGCACCTTGGCGTGACGCTTGTCGACTCGGGCGTCCAGGCCGACAGCTCGCTCGCGCGGGTCTCTATCTTTCGTAGCGCGCCGGAGTGCGCGTGCCTCGAGTGCGGATGGGACCAGACGGACTACGACGCGATCGAGCAGACCTACCCCTGTCAGCCCGAAGGCCAGACACCGGCGCCCACGAACGCGCCGGCGCAGTTGGGAGCATTCGCGGCGGCCGTGCAGGCGATCGAGCTACAGCGCCTCTTTGCGGGGGATGCGAACGGCGACCTCGGCAGCCACGAGATCGTCATCGACGCCGCGTCGCACCGGCAGTTCGTGACGAAGTTCGTTCGGCGGAGCGGCTGCCGGCTGGCCGAGCACGGCGCGTGGGAGATCCGCACGCTCAATCGCTGGCCGGAGGACCTCACGCTCGCACAGGCACTGGCGCTCGGCGGAGTGGGCGCGGCGCACCACACCTTGCTTCGGGTCGAGAGCACACCGTTTGTGACGAAGCTCACCTGCCTGGGCTGCGGCGCCGCGAAACCGCTGCTGCGCCTGCGCCGGTCGCTCACCGACCGCGAGCGCACGTGCACGTTGTGCCGCAACCGGATGGAGGCGCTCGGCCAGGACATCGCCGACCGGCTCTGCGGCGACGCGTTGCCTGCTGACGCTGCGGCCCGCACGCTGCGCAGTCTGGGCCTCGATCCGGGCGACATCTTCAGCGTGAGCCGCGCCGGGCACACGCGGTTCTACGAACTCAGCGGTGCGACATCAACCCGGGGCGCGCGGTAGGAGGAGCATCGTGACCGACAAGATTCTCGCGGCGTTCCTGGCGCGGCAATACGAAGACGGGATGGCCCTCGCGCGCGACAGCGATCTCGTGGAACTCCTGCCGATCGGCACGCCGCCGGTGCAGCGCTACGTGGCGCGCTTCCACTGCACGGGGCTCTGCCGCACGCCGGCCGGCGACATCATGGAGATGCAGGGCGCGGAAGTCGGTATCTTCTTCCCGGACGACTACCTGCGCCGCACCGACCCGTACCAGATCCTGATCTGGCTGGGCCCGCCGGACACGTGGCACCCGAACATCTCGAACCGCGCGCCGCTGGTGTGCCTTGGGCGGCTCGGCCCGGGCACGCGTCTCGTGGAGATCCTCTACCAGCTGTACGAGGTCATCACGTACCAGCGCTACGCCACGCACGACGCGCTCAACCAGGACGCGGCCGCCTGGGCGCGCCAGAACCAGGATCGGTTCCCGGTCGACGCCCGTCCGCTGAAGCGCCGGTCGCTGCAGCTCAGGATCGAGACGCAGCCGGCCACTGGAGCCGCGTCATGACGCCGCAGATCGCCGTGCGCGACGAGCAGCGGCTCGACATCGCCGTGGATCGCGAATACGACTGGCTCGTGCTCAGCGCAGACCTGCCCGATGCCACGCGTAGCCGGGCGCCGTGGGACGCGCTGCAGGGCACCGCCGCGTCGCCCGGGTCCGCAAAGCTCGTCATCGCGCCGGCAGCGCGGACCATCGGCCTGCGCGCTGATGTCCCGGCAGAGGACGGGATCGATGTCGTGGCGCGGACGCGCGAGGCGCGCGAAGGGATGAACAGGCTCGCCGCGGGCGCGGACGACGGGGCTGACCGCCTCCGCCAAGGCTACGGCGGTCCGCCGAAGCTCTACGCGAGGGCGGAAGTTCCGTCCTACAGCAGCACCGACAGCCGCGCTGGAGAGAGCGGCCGCACCGCAGAGGCGGACCAAGCCCCGGAGATTGACCTCGGTGCGTTGGCGGCCGAGGCGGGCTGGGCGTTCGTGCAGCGCGCCTCGGGGCGCCTCGCAATCGACCTCGGCGTTCCGGGCCAGTTCCACCAGGCGATTGTCGAGCCCCGAAACGCGGGCGGATGCCGCGCCCGGGTCGAGCTCGCGCGGCTGGGCGATGCGGCCGACGACACGCGCACCGCCATTGCCGTCCTGCTGCTGACGCTCGCGTATGTGGTCCGCTTCGTCCGGGCCGGCGCCGAGCCGCGCGACGGCACAACCTCGGTTTTTGTGGAGGCGGATATTGAGCACGCTGCCACGGCGCCCGAGCTGCATCACGCGCTCTCGGCCTTGTCGGTCGCCTGCCGCATGGCCGGGCGCGAGGTGAAGGCGCTCATGGACCCGGATGTCGCACACACGTACCTGGCGGCCCGCGGGTGGGCCGTCTCATGCACACGGTGACACACAACACAGGAGAGACACATGCAAAACGCAGCTGCAACCGCACGCACCGCGATCGATGACCTGCAAGTGAGCGACGTGACAGGTCAGAAGCTCAGGAGCGTCGGCAACGTGCCGGTCGATTGCACCGTCGGCGAACTGATCCAGGGAGTACTGGGCGACATGAAGCTGCCGAAGAACGACGGCGCTGGCCGCCCGCTGGTCTATCACGCGCGTCTCGATCGCGAGGGCCGCCATCTGCACGGCGCGGAGACGGTTGGCGACGCGCTCCAGTCGGGCGACAAGGTGGTGCTGACCCCGAACATCGAGGCCGGCGCCTGACGGCCATGCTGAACAACCCGTGGGACTACTTGCTCGCGATCTACCGGGAGGACCGGACGCCGCTCGCCCAGGCGCAGGTCGACCCGGACTGGGAACCCGCGCGCGAATGGGTACGGCTGTCGGCCCTCAGCGAAGGCCGAACGCTCGGCGCGCGCAACTGTGCGGAGGTGCGCCCGATCTGGAACCCCGGCGGCGGAGCAACTCTCAGCGGATTCCGCGTCGCAATCGAGACGGACGGCCAGCCGCGCGAGGCGTCCTGCGACTTTACGGCACGCTACTTCCGCGACCTGGCGCAGCAGGCGGCGGCGCCGCTCATCGAGGCCGGCCGCCTCGCGGCCGGCGATGTGTTCCGGTATCTCGTGATGGCGACGGCCAGGGCGCGGGGCGACGGCGCGGCGGGCATGCCGTCGTTCACGGTGCGCGACATCACGCCGCCGCCGACGCTCGCCAACGCGCCGATGCTGCCGCTGCTCGGCCAGTCGGTGGCCATCGGCGAGCCGGCGCCGCACGAGGCGCCGGTCTTCGTCCCGCGGCACGTGCTGGACGAGATCACGGCCCTCACCAAGCAGGCGGCGCCGCTCGAAACAGGCGGCGCGCTTGTCGGCCACCTCCATCGCGACGCCGCGGCCCGGCAGGTGTTCACGCGCGTCACCGCCCAGCTCCCGGCGAAGCATACCGAGGCGTCGGCCGTACGGCTCATGTTCACCGCCGACACGTGGGCCAGCCTGCGCCTCGAGATCGGCGCGCGCGGCTGCGACGAGCTCATGGTGGGCTGGTGGCACAGCCACCCGGTCCAGGAGTGGTGCCGGCTCAACCAGTGCCCGGAGCGCGAACACGACGCGTGCGCGCTGGCGAAAAACATCTTCAGCGAGCACGACCGTGCCGTCCACCGCACCGTCTTCACGGGCGCCCACACCGTGGCGCTCGTCGCCAACGACGTGTCGCCAGCCGCCGTCCGTTTCTCGGTCTACGGCTGGAGCCTGGGCATGCTGCAGGCGCGCAGTGTGTTTGTGTTGGGAGCAGAGGCGCCATGAGCAGGCGCAGCCTCGCGACGTTGGTGGAGACGCTGGCGAGCGAGGGATCAAGGAGGGCTCGACCCATGTCACGCAACGCGGCACCCGAACTCGACGCGGCGACGGCCAAGCGGCTGTCAGCCATGGGCGATGGCGCGCCCGAGCCCGAAGAGAAGCTGCAGTGGCTGGCCGAGTGCCGCCGCAACACACCCGAGCTGACCGACACGCTCGATCGGCTTCTGCTCGGCGACGTCTACCGCTACCACGCCGGCCTCACGCGGGCGCGCGAGGCCCAGGAGGAACTCAAGGCGCTGCTCGACCGGCTCACGGCGCCGCCCTGGCAGCCCGCGGTGTTTCTCGGCGCTGCAAGCACGCCTGGGGGTGAGGCCGCGATGGTCGCCTACGGCTCCTCGCGTCGCGTCGTGCAGTTGAACGACGGCGTGAGCCTCGACGCGCTGTCGGCCGGCGACGAGGTGTTCCTCACGAAGGACCTCAGCGCCATCGTCGCGCGTTCGGAGGCCAACACGCTGCGCGTCGGCGACGTGGCCGTCTTCGATCGCTACACGCCGGACGGGCGCCTGGTCCTCAACGCGCGCGACGAGGAGACCATCGTCGATGCCGCCTCGTGCCTCTCGTCGGGCGTGCTGAAGAACGGCGACCTCGTCCGGTGGGACCGCGCCATGGGCATGGCCTTCGAGGTGGTCGAGCGATCCGGCGGGAACGACATCTTCCTGGAGGACACGCCGACCGAGACCTTTGCCGACATCGGCGGCCTCGACGCGCAGATCGACGAGTTGCAGCGGGCCGTGTTGATGCGCTTCCACCACGGCGCGCTCGTCGCGAAGTACGGCCTCAAGCCGAAGCGCTCGGTGTTGCTGTGGGGGCCGCCCGGCACGGGCAAGACGATGCTCGCCAGGGCGCTGGCGAGCCAGCTGAGTGCGATCTCGCGATCGGGCCGGGCCCGGTTCGCGTCGATCAAGCCCGGAAGCCTGAACTCCGTCTGGTTCGGCCAGTCCGAGCGGAACTACCGCGAGATCTTCCGCGCCGCGCGGGCCGCGGGCGAGCGCGACCCGGACATCCCGGTCGTCCTGTACTTCGACGAAGTCGATGCCATTGGCGCCGCGCGCAGCTACGCAGGCACGCGTGTCGACGATCGCGTGCTCACGGCCTTCATGGCGGAGCTCGACGGCCTCGAGGCGCGCGGCAATGTGATGGTGGTGGCGTCCACCAACCGCCGCGACGCGCTCGACCCGGGCCTGACGCGTCCCGGCCGCCTCGGCGACTGCGTGATCCACGTGCCCGCTCCTGGCCGCAAGGCGGCCCGCGCGGTGCTCGCGAAGCACCTGCGCCCCGACATTCCGTATGCGCAGAACGGTCACGGCGCCGACATGGCGGCTACCCGCGAGGAGATCCTCGACGCGGCCATCGCGCGCCTCTTCGCGCCCAATGGCGAGAGCGACCTGGCGGTGATGATGTTCCGCGACGGCAAGCGCCGCGAGGTGAAGGGGCGAGACCTGGTGAGCGGCGCGGTGCTCGCCAAGATCGCGCTCGCCGCCGTGGAGCGCGCGTGCATCCGCGAGGCGTGCGAGGGCGCTTCCGGCCTGCGCCTCGACGATGTGGTCGGCGCGCTCGATGCCGAGATGACGAGCGCGGCGCGCGTGCTGACGCCCGCGAACTGCCGCGCCTATCTCACTGGCCTCCCGCAGGACGTCGATGTGGTCAGCGTCGAGATGGTCGAGCGCAAAGTGCCTCGCCCGGAACTCTACATGGTGCAGGGGTAAGCGATGAACGCGAGCGATACCAGGCTGCCGAAGCTGTGCGGAACCGACGTCGAGGTCGGCAATTTCATCCTCGGCATCGAGCGCGCCGCAGGGAGCGGGGCGGAAGCCTCGCGGGCGCTGTTGCGCGAGATCGAGGGCTACCCGCAGGCACGCACGAGCCACTCGTACGTGCCTGCATGGACCGGCGGGGACCACCGATTGAACGGACGATACGGCGTCCGCGCCCGCGAGAAGGACAGTACGGCCATTGCGACGTACGTGCCGGACACGGCCGGCGCCGGCCATGCGCTCGCGATCGCGCCTTACTACAACCCGGGACCGGCGGCCTCCGCGTACGACCGCCAGGACTGGGGACGGAAATTCCTGGCGAATGGTTCGTGCGCGTACATTGATCTCGATCACCTGGAGCTCGCGTCCGCCGAAACGTTGAGCGCGTACGACCAGCTCGCCTGCATGCACGCGCTGCTGCGCGTGGCGCGCGGGGCGCTCTCGGCGGCCAACGCCAGGTTGCCCCGGGGCCAGCGCCTGCAGGTGCTCGTCAACAACAGCGACGGCAGCGGCAGCAGCTACGGCAGCCACGTGAACGTGCTGCTGAGCCGCGCTGCGTGGAACAACATCTTCGACCGCAAGGTGCACTACCTGCTGTACCTCGCCGCGTTCCAGATCTCGAGCATCATCTTCACGGGGCAGGGCAAGGTGGGCAGCGAGAACCACACGCCGCCGGTGGGCTACCAGATCTCGCAGCGCGCCGATTTCTTCGAGACGCTCACGGGGCCGCACACGACGTGCCGCCGCCCGATCGTCAACTCGCGCGACGAGCCGCTTTGCGGCCTCGGCCGCAGCTCGGCCTACGCGGGCCCGACCGACAACAAGGCGCGGCTGCACGTGATCTTCTACGACAGCACCCTCTGCCACGTCGCGACGCTGCTGAAGCTGGGGACGCTGCAGATCGTGCTGGCGATGATCGAGGCCGGGCGCATCGACGCGCGGGTCATCCTCGACGACCCCCTCGACGCGGTCGTGCAGTGGAGTCACGACCCGTCGCTCCAGGCCCGTGCGCGACTGGTCGATGGCACCGAGACGACGGCGGCGGAACTGCAGGCGCGGTTTGTCGAGGCCGCGCGCGCTTTTGTCGAGGACGGGGGCTGCGAGGGCATCGTGCCGCGCGCCGGAGACATCGTGTCGCTCTGGCAGGACACAGTCGACCGGCTGCTCACGAGGGACTTCGACGCGCTCGTCCCCCGGCTCGACTGGGTGCTCAAGATGTCGATCCTCGATCGCGCCATTGCGCAGCGCCCTGGCCTCACATGGTCGTCGCCGCAGATCAAGCACCTGGACCACGTCTACTCGAGCGTCGATCCCGACGAGGGCCTCTACTGGGCATACGAGCGCGCCGGTCTCGTGGATCGCCTCGTCACTGACGAGAGGGTGAACTGGCTCGTGGAACATCCGCCCGAGTGCAGCCGCGCATGGACGCGCGGCATGCTGCTGCGCCACGCGGGCGCGGTGGGTGTCGAGGACGCGAATTGGGACTGGGTGCGCATCGCCGCAACCGGCCGCGGCGGGTGGCGCATCCCACGAACCATTCACCTGGCCAATCCGCTGGCGTGGGATCAGACACAGGCCGGGCGCGTGTTCGATGAGCACGCGGACCTTGGGGAGATCGCAGACAGACTCGATGCCATGGCCTCGCAGGCCGATGGCGCAACCGAACGGAGGAGCAGCCATGGATGTGCGTGAACGACGACCGGATGAGCGCGAGTGGGCGAGGCCCGACCCGGCAGCGGGTGAGGGCGATACCGGGGCGCTGGATGCCGCGCGGGCCGCGGGCGAGCGCTTCCTGCGCGCGGGGGACCAGGCCATCGAGCTGGCCCTCTCGGGCAACAGCGAGGCGTTTCTCCGATCGAGCCGGCAGGAGGGCGGCGAGTAGCCGCGGGCTCGACCATCATGCTCGGCACCGACGCGCAGGCGCACCTCGTGACAGTCGGCCTCGACCCCGAGTCGCCGCTCGGGGCGCGGCTCAAGGCTTGTCGCGTGCGCGTGCGCGCCGAGGACCCCAACACGTTGATCCTGCAGAACGTGCCGGCAAACCGCCGCTTTTTCAGCAAGGCCGGCACGAACCTGATGGTCAGGCGGACGAAGGCGAATCTGCCGTTTCTGGTCGCCGTCGACGAGGACCTGGAATACACGGGCACCGATCCCGTGCTGGCCAGGGCGTTTGCCGGCGGCACGACGCAACAGGGATGGCGCATCATCTTCCTCGACTCGCGCATCGAGTCCGGGTTCGCCATCATCGTCGAAGATGCCCTGCGCGCCGTCGGGTTCGAAGACAAAGAACCCGGCTGGAGACCGGCGGGGGCGCCGGAGGCGAAGCCTCAGGGGAGCATGCTGGCGAGATTCGGCAGAGAGGTCGAGGCTCCGTCTGGCGATCAGAGCCGCGACGGCCGCGAGACTGTCGCGGGCATCGCGGCGTCGCTTGTCGCGCTGCATCCGCGGCTCCCGGTGATCCTCGGCGGGCCCGGCGTCGGCAAGTCCCACCTGCTCGCGCTGCTGGCCGGCCGCCTGCCGGCGATCGTTGCCGGGACCACGGTGGTCAACATCGACCTCGGCCATCTCTTCATGGGCACACTCCTCGAATCGGAGCGCGAGAATCTGCTGGCCGCGGTTCTGGATGATGCCGCCGGTGCCTCGCACGTCGTGCTGGCGCTGGAGCGGCTGGATCTCGTGCGCGCCGAGACGCGCCACGGCACGGCGGCGCTCGCCCGGGCCGTCGAGGGCGGCGCGCGCATCGTCGCGACGGTCGCCGCGTCGTCGCTGGCGATGTTCGACGACTCGCCGCTTGCGCGGCATCTCCACGGCGTCCCGGTCGCAGCGCTGTCGGTGGACGACACCTGCGACGTCGTGCGCGCCGCGCTGCCGTGCATCTCGGCGCACCACCGGGTACGCGCCGTCGACGAGCACGTTCGGCCGCTGGTGGAGCGGGCGGCCACGCTGGCCGGCCACCTGCCGGCCACGGCGCTGGCGCTTGCCGACGCGGCGTGCGCCCGGGCGCGAATCGACGGCCGCGACGAACTGGACATCGCGCATGTCTACATTGCCGCCTGCGCGTTCCGGGAGCACGAGGAGCAATAACCCATGGCCGAGCGGCTGTTTGGTCTCGAGACCGAGTACGGCATCGTCGGGTCGACGAGCGACCAGGACGGAGCGCGGCGCGATGCGATCGCCTACGACCTCGCGACGCGCGCGCGTGACGAGGTGCCGGGCATCCAGGAACTGTCGGGCAACGGCATGTTCCTGCAGAACGGCGCGCGCTTCTACATCGATTGCGGACACCACCCGGAGATGACCACGCCCGAGGTGACGAACCCGTGGGACGCCGTGCGCTACATTCTGGCGGGGGAGCGGATCCTCGAACAACTCGCGGCACCGCACCATCACCGGGCGATCGCGGCGGTGCCGCTCCTGCTGAAGACCAATATCGACTACCTGACCCGATCGTCGTGGGGGTGCCACGAGTCGATCCTGCACACGATGGACCCCGCTGGGCTGCCGAACCAGATCATCCCGCACCTCGTGTCACGGGTGATCTACACCGGGGCCGGCGGCTTCAACCCCTTCTCGCCCGGCGTGGAGTTTGTGCTGTCGCCGCGGTCGCTGATGATCGAACACTCGACCTCGCGCGAATCAACCCGGGGGCGCGGAATCTTCCACACCAAGAACGAGGCCCTGTGCAACGGCGATCACAAACGCCTGCACATCATTTGCGGCGAGAGCCTGTGCTCGGAGATCGCCATGTGGCTGCGCACGGCGACGACGGTGCTCGTCGTGGCGATGGTGGAAGGTGGCGTGCAGCCTGGTGTCGAGGTGATCCTCGACGAACCCGTCGGCGCGCTGCAGGCGATTGTTGGCGACCCGACGTGCCGGATTCGCGTGGCCGCCGCCGGCAGGCGCGTCACACCCCTTCAGATCCAGCGCCACTTCCTCCGCCTGGCAGAAGAGCACGCCCGCGCCGACTTCATGCCGCCGTGGGCCGAGACGGCGTGCCAGCAGTGGCGTACCATGCTCGACCGGCTGGACGGCGCGCCAGACTCGGTCTCGACCACGCTCGACTGGGCCATCAAGCGCGCCGTGTTCGAGCGCGTGCTGGCGCGCCACGGGTTCGACTGGGCACGCGTGGCCGCCTGGACGGAGGTGCTGGTCGAGATGTGGACGCGCCTCCGCGACGACGGCTCAATCGAGGAGATGCCACAGGTCGAACACCTGCTGGACCCCTCAGAAACACTGCAGTGGTGGATGCGTGCAGTGAGCTCGCTCGTGCACGCGAAAGGGGTCACGTGGGACGGCGTCGGGGCCTTCATCCGACTGCGCCAGGAACTGTTCGAGTGCGACATGCGGTTCAGCCAATTGGGCGGTGAGGGGATCTTCGCGTCGCTCGATCACGCCGGCGTACTCACGCATCACGTGCCCGGCGTGGACAACATCGAGCACGCCATGGAGAACCCGCCGGCGATCGGGCGGGCGAAACTGCGCGGCGATGTGATTAGACGCGTGCTGCCGAACCGCGCGGTGTTCGGCGGAACCTGGGAGTCCATCATCAACCACGCCGAGCACACCGCTCTCGACCTGTCGAACCCGTTCGAGACCGAGGAGCGCTGGAACCGGATCGTGAAGCAGGCGGAGCGCCGGCCTTAGGTGTCGCCGCCCGAAGGCGCGGAGGATAATTGAGTGGCTCTATGCGCCCGTGCGGCTCGACCGCTTTACGGCCAGCCGCCGCCCGAGCCGACGGTTCGTCTGGATGATGTCGCCCTGCAGACCCGGTTGGCAGAGTTGTTTGCGAAGCTTGCAGACGTACTTGTTGATCGTATCGGGGTTCGGCGCCTGGCCGCCGGTATGCTTGCCGATCCGTACGGACAGATCCCGCAGCGTCTTGAACCCCACACCCTCGTCCCGGCTCAGGCCCGTATCCTCGGCCAGTGCCAGCAGCAGCGCGCCGAGATGCGGCTGCAGCAGGAACGGATCCTGGCCGTTGAGGCTGACGACCAGCGAACCGTCGGGCCTCTGCTTGGTGGTGAGCTTCGATACCCACGCGACAGGCGCAGTCGTCGACCGCAGCGTCCCGCTCGCTCTGGGGCGCGGCCCCCGGCCGCCGTCGTTGGCCGACGATGCCGGCGCATCCGTGTGCCGGTCGTGCAGATCCCAGTACAGGTCGTCGATCCGTTCTTCGAGCCGGACGGCGATGTTGTACAACTGCTTCAGATCCCACAGGACATCGACAAGCGAGCGCCGCGGCGGGCGGCGTGACGAGCCCGCAAGCGGCGCCGGAGGTCGGTCTGGCGCGATCGGCGTGGTCGACCCGCCGCCGGGCACGTTCGCCAGCGGCTGAGGTGTCTGGGGCGTGCGAACCGGGATCATGGTAACGGCGCCCTCCTGCCCACCGGATTCGCGGTGATGCGCGCGACCTGGTTCGCGCCGCCCGCCGCGACCGGCGACACCACCATGAGGAGCAAGGGGCATGCCGAACCGTGAACTCAACGCCCGCGGAGTTGGCCACCGCTGGATCTGCTTCGCGCCTAAGGGGTTGTTTCAACGGGCGTCACTCCCCGCCACTCGCCGGATTGTTGAGTCCTTCGGAATCCTCTAGTAGAATCACGCGACTCCACAGTTGAGAAACCAATGCCACAATCCTGGCGCGCTCTCTGTTACGACATCGAGGCGGACCGTCTCGCACCGCGAACGCTGCCGGCGAGCGCCGACGCAATTGTCCGTAAGGGCGCGGACCCGAAACGCATTGCGATTGTCGTCGCCAGTCGCGACGAGGCATCGGTCGCCGTGAAGTCAGTGCCGGGCCTGAAGGGTCTCCGGCCACGGACCAAGGATCCCAGAAAGGGCCTCTCGATCTATGTACCCGCGCGCGGCGCTCTGGCCGTGCACGTGTCCGCACCATACCGCCATCCGGGACAAACCGAGCGCGGCATCCGCGCTCTGGCCGGATCGCCCGCTGGCAAGCGCTGGCCGGGTGTCTACCTGCTCGAGATCGACGCGAAGCTCTTCGGCGAGCTTTGGGCCCGAGCCTGGTTTGCCATGTCGGCTGGCTCCGAAGAGCGGGTCTCGTCCGAGAGCGAGGAGGCACTTGGCATGTCAAGCGGGCCGGCTGACTTCGACGCAGAGGGAGAAGATGTCGCGATTCCCGAGTCGTTGAGCCAGTCCTTCGTGGGAGCCTCGCTGGAGGCGGAGGAGGTGCGGCGGCGCATCGTGATGGCCTCGCTCACCGGGCACCCGGTCCTCATCATGGGCGAGACCGGGACAGGCAAGGAGATTGTCGCGCGCCAGATCCACCAACTGGGCAGGCGCTGCCACGCAAGCTTCATCACGGTCAACTGCGCGGCGATCGCCCACGACCTCCTCGAGTCCGAGCTCTTCGGCCACCTCAAGGGCGCCTTCACCGGCGCCACGTCGAACAAGAAGGGCCTCTACGAGATGGCTCAGGACGGCACGCTCTTCCTTGACGAGGTGGGCGATCTGCACGCGGCACACCAGGCCAAGGTGCTGCGCATGCTGAACGACGGGGACTACCGGCGCGTCGGCTCGCACAAGCGCCGGAAGGGCAACGCGCGGATCATCGCGGCGACCAACCGGAACCTCCCGCAAATGGTGGAGGCCGGGACCTTCAGGGACGATCTGTACTACCGGCTGCTCTCGTTCGTCATCGAAACGCCCGCGCTGCGCAGCCATCCCGACGACATCCCGATGATCGCAGCGTTCCTGTGGCCGAGGGTCACCGAGGGCACCGCGTGCGATGCCAAGCTGTCGCGCACCGTCGTCGACATGCTCAAGGACTACCCATGGCAGGGCAACGTGCGGGAGTTGCGCGCCTTCCTGGCGAACCTTTCGACACTTGCCGGCCCGCGCCCGCTGACCCCATCGCTCGTCAGCAAAGCCTTCCTGGCGTGGACGCGCATCAAGACACGCGGAGAAGATCGGTAGGGACACCCGCTCGGCAGGGATGCCGACCTACGGCCCTCCGTCGTGCGCTCTGGAGAGCCAGACCTTCACGGCCTCGACTGTCTGGGCCGATGGCTGGCTGTTGCACTTCGTCTTGAGCTCGCTGATCACCCGGCGCACTCGGCGCTCCCGCCGCCTGTCGAATGTCGGGTAGGATCTACAGGAGAGCTGTCAACGACATCGCGAGCCATAAAGGAAGGTCACGTGCCTGTTCGAGGTATTCGCGGCGCCATCAATGTGAGCGCCAACACCCGCGACGCCATCCAGGAAGCCACCACACGCCTGTTGCTCGCGATGTGCGAGGCCAACCGCCTCGATTCGTCAGCCATCATCTCGGCGTTCTTTACCGTCACGACCGATCTCAACGCCACGTATCCGGCTGCTGCGGCCCGGGCCCTCGGATGGCTCGATGTGCCGCTGCTCGACGCCCAGGAAATCGAGGTGCCAGGCGGCATGGCGCGAGTGGTCCGTGTCCTGCTGCACGTCGAAATGAGCATCCCTCGCAGCCAGGTCCAGCACATCTATCTGGACGACGCCGTGGCGCTTCGCCCTGACCTTCCGCAGACCCTGTGGTGATGGTGAGCCGCCGGCGTTCGACCGTGAGCCCGCGCCCCGCGAGACCCCGCCTGTTGAAGGGCGCGGAGGTGGGCATTGTCGGGACGGGGCAAATCGGCGGGTCGGTTGTCCGGTGCTTGAGCCGCCTTCGACCTGACATCACGGTGTGCGCCTTCGATCTCGACACGTCGCTCGGCGCGAAGATCCGGCCGTTCGCGCGTTTCTGTCGCACGCTGGAGATCCTGGTCCGCCAGTCGGATGTCGTCATGTTGGCGGTTCCCGTCCAGGCGGTTGTCCGCCTGTTGCCCCGCATCGCGAAGCTCGCGGGCCAGCGTCCATCCCGCCGCAGACTCATCGTGTGCGATACGTCCACAGTCAAGGCGACGGTGGTCGCGGCTGCCGTGCGACACGAGGCCGACTTCGATTTCGTTGGTCTGCACCCGCTGGCCGGAACGGAAGGCCAGGGTTGGGAGGCCGCCGATGCCGCCCTGTTCAAAGGTCGCCCAGTGGTCATCTGTCCAGCCGGTCAGCGGGCCGGCCGCGTCGCACGAGAGCTGATCGGGTTGCTCGGCGGGAATCCGGTGGCCATGAACCCGCGCGATCACGATCGGCTCGTGGCGGAAGGGATCGGACTGCCTCACATCCTGGCGTTTGCGGCGGCTGGAATGGGCACTCGCGCTGTCGGTGGAAACCTGCTCAAGGGGGGCTCGTGGCGGTCGCTCACACGCGTGGCGGCGTCAAGTCCCGCGATGGTGGCGGGATTCCTTCATGAGAATCGCGACCACCAGCTTCGTGTGCTGGCTCGGTTCAAGAAGGACCTCGATGCTGTCGCAGGGGCCCTTCGTCAACCAGCGGTCGGCGCACTGGAACGGCAGTTGGCGGCGTGGCAACGACGGGTGACGACCACAAGCAGCGGAAGAGGCTGACGGGAAGAAAGGCCGACATGGCGATCGTGTACTTCGGGGATGGTTTCGTGGACGAGGCGGACGCGCGGATTCCAATCACGACGCATGCGCTACATTACGGCACGGCCGTGTTCGAGGGCATTCGTTCCTACGGCGACGGGACGTCGGCCTCGCTCTTCCGTCCCCACGATCATTACGAGCGCCTGCTGCGAAACGCGGCGTGGCTGGAGATGAAGCCGCGATGGGATAGCGCCGCGCTTACGAAGCTCACTATCGAACTGCTCCGACGGAATCGGTTCTTCGACGATCGCTACATTCGTCCGTTGTTGTACAAGACGTCACAGACGATCGGGGCCGGGCTTCCCGACGGCGAGGCGCTCGCGATGGTGACCGTGCCGATGCCGCGTGGGCCCGTGCTGCGACCGGCTGTCCGGGCGACCTGGTCGAAATGGAGGCGGTTTCCGGCCGCGGCGTGTCCGGCTGGCGCCAAGATCACCGGACTCTACGTCAACTCGTCGCTGGCCAGGGCCGACGGCCTGGCGCGCGGATATGACCAGCCAATCCTGCTCAACATGTCTGGAGATGTGGCCGAAGGGTACGGCGCCAATATCTTCATCGCGCACGGGAGCCGGGTGGCCACGCCGCCGGTCGAGGCCGACATCCTCGGCGGCATCACGCGCGATGCACTTCTGCGCTTCTTCGGCGAACAGTCGGGTGTGTCGGTCTCGACTGATCCGCTCAGCCCCGCTGACCTCCTGCGCGCCGATGAGGTGTTCCTCTGCGGCACCGGGATGGAGATCCTGCCCATCCGCGAGATCGAAGGCCGGACCATCGGTGACGGCACCGGCCACGGCCCGCTTCTTCGACGCGCCGCGGACTGGTATCGGCGCATGGTGTCGGGTGAGGCCGACGCCCCCAAAGGCTGGCTCGTGCCGGTGAGCTAGACTCGTCGGCGAGACCCGTGAGCCAGATAGCGTCACCAGGCCCGGAGTTTTTTTGTTATCCTCGGGCCAGTGACTTCCCGCAAATTGTGGATGACGCTGGCGATAGGCGCGGTGGCTGCCGCCATCGCTGCGGCCGCCGGCCGCCTGCCTCTGGTCGACACCCTCGAGTGGAAACTGTACGACCAGCGCGTGCGTTGGGCGGCCAATCCCGCCACGGCCCGCCAGGATATCGTCATCGTCACCATCGACGAATCCAGCGTGCGCCGCCTCGAGCCGGAGGTCGGGCGCTGGCCCTGGCCCAGGGTCGTACATGCTGACGTCATCGACTTTCTCGCCGCGGCCGGCGCCAAGACGATTGTTTACGACGTGCTCTTCACGGAACGGGATCGCCGAACCGGATTCGACGTCGGGGGCACAAGCTGGACTGGCCAGGAATCCGACCGCGCGCTTGCGGAGTCGGTGGCCCGCGCCCGCAACGTCGTCGTGCTCGCCGACGCCACCTTCGAAGGCATGGTTGGCGACACCAAAAGCCGCCCGGTCAATCCAGGCCCGTTCGAATCGCGGCCAGACGTGTTGCTGCCATACGACGAACTCGCGCGCGCCGCACGCCTGATTGGGCACAACTACTTCGTGCTCGATCCGGATGGACCGGTGCGTCGTGCCGTGACCTTTATCGATCACGGCGGCCGCCTGGTTCCCTCGCTATCAGCTGCCGGCTGGATGGTCGCCGCATCGCTCGATCCCGCCAGCGCCAGGGCCGGCGGGCGAGGTGTCATCGTCGGGAGCCATGACATTCCGCTCGTGACCGACGTGTTGCCGGCATTCGACCGCGCCCAGCCGCGGAGGACCGCCCGACGCCTGCTCATCGACTTCCGAGGGCCCGCCGTGCTCGAGGACGGGAAACGGACCACGTACAAGTGGTATTCGTTCTACGACCTGTTCTACGCGCGGCAGGAACAGCTTGCCGGCGTCGCACCCTCAGTCTCGCCGGCGCTCTTTCGCGACCGGATCGTCGTCATCGGGACGACCGCCGCCGGCCTGCACGACGTGTTTACCGTGCCCTTTGCGAGTGGCGGCAAGATGCCGGGATCCCAGATTCACGCAGCCGTCATCGACCAACTACTCTCGTCGCGGTTCATCGAGCCGGCGACGACGACACTCCGCGCGGCGCTGGTGGTCATGACGGCGCTCGTCACCGCGCTACTGATCGTATTTCTGCCGCTGCGCTGGGCTGGTCCCTGCGTGCTGCTGGTGCTGTCGACCGTGATCGTCATGGCCTTCCACGCATTCACACGCGGCGCGTGGTGGCCGCTCGCCCAGCCCGGGATCGGCTGGATGACAGCCGTCGTCGGCGGCCTCGGCTATCAGTACTTCGTCGAAGGACGGGACAAGCGCGCCGTGAAGCGCTTGTTCTCGCGCTACCTCTCGCCCGACGTGTACGCGCTGGTGCTGGCCAACCCCGCACTGGCCGAACTGGGCGGCAAGCGGCGCGAGATGACCGTGCTGTTCTCGGACATCCGCGGCTTTACGACCATGACCGAGCGCGGCCAGCCCGAGGCAATCGTCGAGCAGTTGAACACGTACTTCTCGGCGATGGTGGATGTGCTGTTCGCCCATCGCGGCACGCTCGACAAGTTCGTCGGCGACATGGTCATGGCGTTGTTCGGCGCGCCGCTTGCAGACGACGAACATGCCGATCACGCGGTACAGGCGGCGCTGGCGATGATGGCGAGGCTCAACGAGTTGAATGCCGAGTGGAAGGCGTTGGGCCTGCCCGAACTCGCGATCGGCATCGGCATCAATTCCGGCGAGATGATCGCGGGCACCATCGGATCGGATCAGGTGAGGAGTTACACGGTCATCGGCGATGCCGTCAATCTTGGTTCCCGGATCGAATCACTGAACAAGCAGTACGGGACCTCCATCCTCATCAGCGAAAGTACGGTCAGACAGCTCAAACACCAGTATGATCTGCATACACTGGGCGATGTGGTCGTGAAGGGCAAGAGCCAGGCGGTGGCGATCTTCGAGGTGCGGCCGCCGCGTGCGGACGGGCCAACTCAGCCGGTGAAGGGACGTTCATGAAACGGATGTGGCTTGCAGGCGTGCTGGTGTTGACCGTGACTGTTCCGGCGGCTGCCCAGATCGGCGGAATCCTCGGCAAGGCGAACAAGGCCGTCGAGGTCGGCAAGAAAGTGGCCGACCTCAGGATCAGCGACGAAGACGAGCGTGAGATTGGCGCCGCTGTGAGTCAGAAGGTGCGGCAGCGGTACGGCGTGGTGCAGGACCCGGCCGTCCACAGATACGTGAGCCTGGTTGGCGCCGTCGTCGCGCATGCCAGCACGCGTCCCGGCATCGCGTGGCAGTTCATCGTGCTCGACACCGATGGCGTGAACGCCTTTGCGGCGCCCGGCGGATTCATTCACATCACCCGTGGAGCGCTCGCGTTGATGGGGAGCGAAGCCGAACTGGCCGGCGTGCTCGCTCACGAGGCGATCCACGTCACCGAGAAACACACAATCAACGCCATCCGCAACAACAAGCTGAAGGATTTGGGCCTCGAGATGGCTCCGGGTGGCGGCCTCACCAAGGAAGCCATCAACAAGATTGCCGGCGAGGCTTACAACCTGATCTATGCCGGATACTCACGCGGCGAAGAACTCGAGTCCGACCGGCTCGGCATCGTGCTGGCTGACAAGGCCGGCTACAACCCGAAGGGACTCGGCGGCTTCCTGACCGCGTTGACGGCGCGCAATAAGAGCGCGAGTGAGAAGCAGGGCCTGTTTGCCTCGCATCCGGAAATGAAGGAGCGCCTCGAGAAACTCGACAAGATGATTGTCGACCAGAAGCTCACGGCCACAGCCGTGCTGGCCGATAGGTATCGCGCGGCCATCAGCTACAAGCCGGCGGCGCAGACCGAGATCGCGCAGGTGGCGGCCGGCACGTCGGGCCTGACGGGCGGCGCCAAGGAAGAGCCGAAAAAGGACGAGCCGGCACCCCCGAAGAAGCGAGGCTTCGCCCTTGGGGGCCTGTTGAAACCGGGAGGCGAGGAGAATAAGACGGCGCAGGTGACCGGCTCGGGCGGCTCCCGCGGTGTGGATACCGAGCGTGGTGCCAAGGGCGGCGGCAATCCGGCCATCGTGGTCGTGACACTGACGGCTGCCGACATCGAGCAGTTCAAGAAGGACGGCAAGCTCAGGTAACCACGGTGCCCACGCTCACGTTTCACATCGTCGCCGATATCGCCCTGTTGGCGCTGGCCGTCGCGGTCCGGGTCGTGACCGTCAATCGGCTCGTCCAGCGAAAGCTGCTGCTGACGCTGATAGCCGGTTTTGCGTCGCTGGCAGCATCGGCCCTTCGCGTGGCCGGTCTGGTCCCGCCGGATCTCGTGGCCGACGTCACGGGTATCGACAACCTGCTCGCCGCGCTCGCGGCCATCAACTTTGTGGTGGTCGTTTCCATCAACCCGCTGCGCGAGGATCGAATCCCGGGCCGGTTTCCCAACATCGTCCAGGACGCGATCATTGTCGGGCTATTCCTGGTCGTCGCCACCGCGGTGCTGCAGGAGAAGTTCCTGACGACCTCGGCCGTTGGCGCGGTCGTCGTGGGCTTTGCCCTGCAGGATACGCTCGGGAACGCGTTCGCCGGTCTCGCGATTCAGACCGAGAAGCCGTATCGGGCGGGGCAGTGGATCCGGGTTGGCGAGCACGAGGGGCGCGTCGAGGAGATTACGTGGCGCGCGACCAAACTGCGCACCAAGGCGGGGACCTTCGTCATCGTGCCGAACAACGTGATGTCGAAGGAGGCGATCGTCAATTTTTCTGAGCCCATCATTCCGACGCGGATGTTCATCGACGTGGGCGCGTCGTATCATGCGCCCCCCAACGAGGTGAAGGCGGCGATTGCCGAAGCGATGAGGAACGCCCCGCTAGTGCTGGCGTTGCCCGAGCCCGATGTCGTGCTGCTGGACTTCGGTCCGTCGGCCGTGACGTATCGGGCCCGTTTCTGGATCGACGATTATGCCCGCGACGAACCCGCCAGAAGCCAGGTGCGGACGTCCATCTGGTACGTCTTCCGCCGGCGGAACATCGAGATTCCATGGCCGATCCAGGTTCAGTACGGTCGTGAGGAGGTTCCCGGGCGTTCGCCCGACACGACCCCGCGCATCGCGGCCTCGCTCGCGCAGGTCGAACTGCTGCAGTCGCTCACCGACGCCGATCGCCTCGAACTCGCAGCTCTCTGCGATGGGCGGCTCTACGCGGCGCACGAGGTCGTCGTGCGGCAGGATGCGCCAGGGAACTCGATGTTCGTCGTGTCGAGCGGTAAGGTCGAGATCGTGCTCGAGCCGGATGGACGCCCGCTCGCGGTCACCGGGGCGGGTGGCTTCTTCGGTGAGATGTCGCTGCTCACGGGGAGTCCTCGCACGGCGACGGTTCGCGCGCTCGAGGACTGCACGCTGGTCGAGTTGACCTCCGAGGCATTTCGGAGATTCGTGCTCGAGAAACCCGCGGTGCTCGACGTGATTGCGGCGGCCGTGATGAAGCGCCGGGGCGAGATCGACCAGCGGCGTTCGGAGACAGCCACTCCCGCCGCGCCGGCGGAATCGGCGACGAGCTTCCTTGGACGTATCAGGAAGTTCCTCAGAATTCCCACCTAACGGCACGCGGGTCGCGTCGCGCTCGTGCTTGCCCTGGGCGCGCGACAGCGCGGCTGGGCTGAACATTCTGAACTGCCAATACCAAAACCGAAATAAGCACATGTTAATACACATCCAGATAGTATCAATGCTAGAAATTGCTATTTATGAACCCATGAACTAATATTGCTTCTGAGGTGACACACAGGTGGCCGACGTGTCAGCTTCGTCCGGCAGAATCAGGGGATTGCGAGATCGGCTGGAGCTCACGCAGGCCCAACTCGCTGATCGGCTGGGAGTCTCGTTCGTCACCGTCAACCGGTGGGAGCGCGGCCACGTTCAACCTTCGGATCTCGCCGTCAAGCGCCTAAGAGAACTGGAGTCAGAACTAGGTCCGGCTCACGTTGCCAGTCCAGCTGCTCACCAGAGTTCCACCCCTCCAGTGGTTGACTACCTTGGCGATCCAGATCGCGTCCGGCTTGTCGTGGAGGCCGAACGCCTGTCGTTTGGACACCTCGCAAACCCCGTGTTCGCCATCGAGACGTCGCTGATTCACCCGCTGCCACACCAGCGGCTCGCGGTGTACGAGCACATGCTCATCTTGCCGCGCCTCCGTTTCCTTCTGGCAGACGATGCGGGCGCGGGCAAGACGATCATGGCAGGCCTTTACATTCGGGAGATGCTCGCACGCCGATTGTTAAAGCGAGTCCTGATCGTCGTTCCCGCCGGCCTGGTTGGGAACTGGGAACGAGAACTTCGCCGGCTCTTCAACCTCGGTTTCGGGATCGTACGCGGCTCGGACGCAAAGCGCGAGAATCCGTTTACTGGACAGGCTGGCGATCAGGTCATCTGCAGCCTCGACACGCTCGCCGGCCAGCCCATGTTCAGCCGACTTCAGGACCCGGCCGTTGAACCCTACGACCTCGTCATCTTCGATGAGGCGCACAAACTGTCCTCGTCGAGAGACGCTGATCTGACAATTCATAAGACGGACCGTTACAGGCTCGCTGAAGCGCTTGCGGGTGCGGTATCCGATGACGATCGGTGGACGTTGCACTGGTCGGTGCGGCACCTGCTGCTCCTGACGGCCACCCCTCACATGGGGAAGGACTTTCCCTACTACGCCTTGTGGCGGCTGCTGGAACCCGAAGTGCTCTCGACCTCTGACGCCTTCGCCTTGTTTCCCACAGAGGAACGAGCCAAACGGTTCATTCGGCGAACCAAGGAAGAGATGGTTCGTTACGACGGCACGCCACTCTACACGGAGCGACGGTCCGACACGCTTGGGTTTGATCTGACCCCAGGCGATGTCAGCGAGCAGGCACTCTACGACCGCGTCACCGCATACATGCGTGGGTTCTACAACCGCGCTGGCATCTTGAACAAGTCGGCGGCCCGCCTGGCTCTCAGCGTGTTTCAGCGGAGACTGGCCAGCTCTACGTACGCCGTGCTCAGATCCCTCGAGCGCCGCCTCGAATGCCTCGACGAGATCGTCGCGCAGGTGCGCGAGGGCCGCCTGTCTGTCGAGCAGATCCGTGCGGCGCAACAGAAACTGTCCGGGCTTGAAGACCCGTTTGACACGAGCACCCCCGATGATGAGTCCGCCGATGGGGACCGCGAATCGCATGAGGGTGAGGAAGACAAACTGCTCAGACTCGTGCTCGTCACGTCGATGTCCGATCTTCAGGCGGAGCGACAAGAAGTGCAGAGCCTCATCCACCTTGCTCGCGGCGTCCTGGCGATTGGACACGAGTCGAAGTTTGAGACCCTACGCGAACTGATCCTGGGCGCCGACTTCAAGGACCAAAAGCTCATTGTCTTCACCGAGCACCGTGACACGCTTGCGTGGCTCATTCAGCGCTTCGAGGCGATGGGTTTCACCGATTCGGTCGCCTCCATCCATGGAGGGATGGGCTACCGTGAACGCGACGCCGAAGTCGAACGCTTTCGCAAGCCCGGAGAGGAGGGTGGGGCTCAACTGCTGGTCGCCACTGACGCGGCTGGAGAAGGTATCAACCTGCAGTTCTGCTGGCGCATGGTGAACTACGACGTGCCCTGGAATCCCGCCCGGCTCGAGCAGCGGATGGGGAGGATCCACCGATACGGCCAGGAACACGATGTGGTCATCGTCAACCTCGTCGCCAACCAGACGCGCGAGGGGCAGGTGATTGGGACCCTTCTGCGCAAACTCGAGGCCATTCGTCGCGAGATGCGATCCGACAAGGTGTTCGATGTCGTTGGGCGCCTCTTCGAGAATGTGCCCATCGCCGAGTACATGGCGCTGGCAGCCATCGACGGGGATGCGACACCGGGTGTCTCACGAATTGAAGGAGTGCTCACGCGAGCCCAGGTTGAAGCGATAGACGCGCGCGAACGGACCCTCTTCGGCGAAGGCGGTGACGTCAAGCCACATCTCGCGCGTCTCCGAGCGGTCACCGCGCGCGAGACGCTGCGACGGCTTCTTCCCGGCTACGTGCGTCAGTTCATTAACCATGCGGCGCCCGTGATGGATCTCGGCATCCATGGGGATCTCGAAGGCGTGTTCGCGCTGCGTCCCTTGCGAGCTGGAGCCACCGACAGGATGCTGGAAGCCATGGAATCGTACCCGGCGTCGGTGCGTGGGCGACTGAGCGTCGCGCGACCGGACCCGACGTCTCCCGCGATCTTCCTCCATCCCGGCGAGCCCGTGTTCGAATACCTCCGTCACGCGGTGCTCGGGCGTTGTGCAACCGACGCTGCTCGTGGGGGGGCGTTCGTGGACCCGTGTGCGCGAGAACCGTACCTCCTGTTCGTGGCGGAATGGCAGCTCGTCGAGGCTGGCACCGACGCCGTCTCACTGGCTTCCCAAGCCAGCACACTTCAGACCGAAGTCACTGCGGTGCGGGTGCTTCTGAACGGCTCAGTTGAGACAAGCCCGCTCGAGCAGATTCTGCTGCTACGCGGAGCGGACCGTTTTCCCACCTCAGCCAGCAGATTGGCATCACGATCGGCGGACATGCAGACGCTGGCGGAGGAACACCTACGGACCCATCTGGTGGAACCGGCGGCAGACGGGCGCAAGGACGAGATCCTCCGCACGTTGAGCCAACGTGAGGACCTCCTGGTGTCCGCCTACGACCTGCAGGCTGCTGACCTGGCCCGCCAGCGGGCAAGGCTGACGGAGAAGGTTCAGCACGGCCAGCTTGGTGCAAGGGTCGTACTCGACCGCGTCAAAGAGCAGCAGCGCGCGGCCGAGGGTCGCAAGGCGGCTGCGCTCGCCGAGTTGAGATCCGAACCGGAGCGGGTGAAGGCGGGTCCGTTCAGGATCCTGGCGAAGGCGCTCGTCGTGCCGTCGAGCGTTCCCGAGGATCAGAGGCACTACGACGCCGAGGTCGAGGCGGCCGCCATGGAAGTCGCACGCGCTTGGGAGGAGGCTGCCGGCGCCGTGGTCAAGGACGTTTCGACGCCTCCCCGCGCCAGGGCTCTTGGGCTGGGCGACTACCCGGGGTTTGACCTGCTCGCGATCTACCCAGGCGGTGAACAGCGGGCCATCGAGGTGAAAGGGCGCGCCACGCAAGGCGATGTCGAAGTATCGGAGAACGAATGGGCGCGTGCGTGCAATCTGCGGTCAGGCTACTGGCTGTATGCCGTCTTTGATTGCGCCTCCGCCCGCCCACGACTCGTCCGGGTACAGGATCCCTTTGCCCAGCTGCTGGTGCGCTCGCGCGGTGTCACCATCGACGATGCCGCCATTCTGGCTGTGGGCGAAGTGGCCGACATGTCGGCGTCTGCGTCGAAGGTGTTGCCTGAGACGTTGCGTCCGCTGTTCTGGGACCACGCCTTCGATGCGCTTCGATGGCCCACTGACCGCGATCTCGTCGTCGGCCGTGTGCTCCAGCACGGAGGAGACGACGCCGTTCGATGGATCCGGGACACAGCCGGGGACGCGGCGCTAGCCGACTGGATTCGTCTACGCCAGGGCCGCGGCATCGACCAACGCCAGCTTCGCTTCTGGCAGGCCGTTCTTGGTTTGTCGGCCGCTGAAGTGGATCCGTGGGTTGAGATAGCGCGTGAGAGTGCCTGGGGCGCAAGGAGCCAGCAGTGATCGAGTTCCACGAAGAGATCCTGACCGGAACCCAGCAGGGGATGATCGCCCAGCTCGGGGCGGTCGCTTCAAAATTCGGTTATTACCTGGCCGGTGGTACTGCGATCGCGCTGCACGTCGGTCATCGTCGATCGGAGGACTTCGACTGGTTCGTCCCCACTCCTGGGCCGGTATCGCAGGCCGTTGTCGAGGCAATTGGGACTGGGGGCCTTGCGCTGGAGATCGACGACGTGGCCTCGGGCACGTTGCTGGGACGCATTCAAGGCGTGAAGGCGTCGTTCTTCGACTATCCGTACCCGCTGCTCGACGAGACCCTGGACTGGCCTGCGGCGAACGCCAGGATCGCGTCAGTGCGCGACCTGGCTGCCATGAAGCTGTTGGCGATTGCGCAACGAGGCTCTCGCAAGGACTTCGTCGACATTTACGAACTGCTTCGCCGCGGCGGCGACCTGAAGGTCATGCTGGCGGATTTCCAGGCGAAATTCCGAATGACAGAAACGATCTCCGTCAAGCGCGGCCTCGTGTACTTCGACGACGCGGAGAGAGAACGAATGCCGGAGATGCTGGTGGCGCTCTCGTGGCCCGATCTCAGGAACCGTCTTCTCGCCGAACTTCAGGCCCTGACACGTTTGTAGGCACCGGATTACGTCCTCATGACTGACCGACCCCGGCTAATCGAAGTCGCGTTTCCTCTGGAGCAGACGTCGATTGACTCCGTGCACGAGAAGAGCGTTCGGCACGGGCACATCTCGACGCTGCACATCTGGCCCGCCCGGCGGCCGCTGGCGGCTTGTCGCGCGGCCCTGATCGCCACACTGCTGCCTGACCCGGGTACCTCCGAGAAACGTCGCGAGCTGTGTGAGCGAATCGGTGGCCGCGTCGAGGAAGTGTTGATGCGCAAGCCCGGCCCGGGCGGCGCCTCGGAAGAACGCATTGTCAAGCAAACCACGGGCGGCATCCTTCATTGGGGGCGTGAGACCGAGAACAAGGCCGACCTCGACTTCTTCCGGGAGGAAATCAGGAAGGCCTACGGTGGACGTGCGCCGCGTGTCCTGGACCCCTTCGCCGGCGGCGGGGCCATTCCCCTGGAGGCGATGCGCCTTGGATGCGAAGCCACGGCGATCGATATCAACCCGGTTGCCTGGTTCATCCTGAAGTGCACGCTGGAATATCCACAGAAGCTGGCTGGACAGAAGCGACCACTGCCGGACTTCGTGAGGACCGACCGCGAATTCATGGAGTCGTTCTTCAAGGCTCAGGGCTTGAAGGGCGCCATGCTGCGCACGCAACTCAGGAAGCTCCACCTCGACGACGCCAGCAACGCCAGCGGTTCGGTCCCGGCCAGGAGGACTCGAAGAATCACAAACGACGATCATCCCGTTCTTGAAGGGTTGGAGATCGAAGAACACACACTCGAAGCAGATCTCGCCTGGCACGTTCGGGCCTGGGGTTGGTGGGTACTTCGGGAAGCGCGCCGCGACTTGGCGAAGTACTACCCGGTCTACGCGGACTGGCAGCCGTTGAGAGATGTCGCCGAATGGCGTGAGAAGCACCCAGACGAGTGGCGGCCCCTGACGTTGATCGCCGCGAAAGACGAGGGGACGCCGGACGTTGCATCCATGAACGTGGACCTGACGCCGGAGTTTCTCGAGGACGAACGGAACCCGCGTTGGGTGGCGAAGCCTCCAGTGGCTTACCTGTGGGCCCGAACAGTCACGTGCAAGAACTGCCGCGCCACCATTCCGCTCCTCAAGACGCGCTGGCTCGCCAAGAAAGGCACCAAGCGCGTTCTCCTGACGATGATCCCGAACGAGGACAGGACTGGCGTGGTCTTCGGCGTGGCATCTGGCGTCGCTTCGACGGGGGGCAACAACGCGCAGAAGCGCGAGCACGACCGCAAGTTGGGCCAGGGAACGATGAGTCGCGCAGGGGCGTGGTGTCCGTGCTGCGGAAAGCCCGATACCGTGGCGATGGAGAGCGGCGACCTGAGGGCCGAAGCCTCTGCTGGCCGGATGGGGTCGCTCATGACCGCCGTTGTCGTCGACGGTCCCTCGGGGAAAGAGTATCGACTCCCAACCGAGCATGAGCTCTCAGCAGCGGTGCCGCATGATACCGAAATCGAGAGGATCTTCGCCGAGATCCCATTCGGCATTCCGGACGAGCCCGTCCCGAAAGGAGGCAGTCGGGAGACCGGCGGCTCGCCTTTCACCGTTCATCTCTACGGACAAACCAAATGGCGCGACCTCTTCGGAAAACGCCAACTCCTGGCGCTAGGCTCGTTTGTTCGAGCGAGTCGCGCGATGCAGCGGACAGAACTGTTTGGGATGTGTGGGCCCGAGTGGCAGCAGGCCATCCGCGCGTACATTGCCGTGTGCACTGACAGACTTGCCGACTACAGCAGCGCAGTCTGCAGTTGGCATATCAGTGGGGAGAAACTCAGCCACACCTTTGTTCGGTTTGCCTTACCCATCCTATGGGACTTCACGGAGGTGAATCCAATTGGCGAAACGACAGGGGGATACAGCGGCGCGCTTGAATGGGTCACCCGCTTCATTCCGCACGCGCTCGCGTCAGGTCAGACCGCGCCGGAACCGACGGTTCTCGCTCAGAGCGCCATGAGCTCAGTCGGTGCCGGCTTCGATCTGGTTCTCACCGATCCACCCTACTACGATGCCATTCCGTATTCGGATCTCATGGACTTCTTCTATGTCTGGCTCCGTCGTTCCCTCTGGGGCCTCGCGCCGGACATCGACGCAGTGTTTTCAGGTCAGCTCTCGCCCAAGTGGGACCACGCGACCAACGATGGGGAGTTGATCGACGATCCCAGTCGGCATGGCGGCGACGGAGCCAAGTCGAAGCAGGTCTACGAAGACGGTATGGCGCGAGCGTTTGCGGCGGCCGGGAACGCACTGAACCCCGACGGTCGTCTTGTTGTGGTCTTCGCCAACAAGCAACCCGCTGCGTGGGAAACGCTGGTATCAGCTCTCATCCGAACAGGGTTCACGGTCGTGGGTTCCTGGCCAATCAGGACGGAGATGAGCAACCGGACCAGAGCGCTGTCTTCCGCTGCGCTTGCCTCGTCAGTGTGGCTCGTTTGCCGCAAGCGCCCCGAGGCTGCTCGTCCTGGCTGGGACAACCTCGTGCTCCAGGAAATGCGCCAGAACATCGGACTGAAATTGCGGGAGTTCTGGGACTCGGGCATCAGTGGCCCCGACTTCGTCTGGGCAGCGACGGGCCCCGCGATGGAAGCCTTCAGTAAGCACCCCATCGTCAAGAAGGCCAACGAGCAGGGCGCCGTCATGTCAGTGTCGGAGTTCCTGCGCGCCGTCCGGCGCCTCGTGGTGGAGTTCGTCGTCGGCCGTGTGCTCGGTGAGGCCAGCCACATCGACGCGCACGCTGCGGAGTCGGCGGCCGCGAGCCTGGACGACGTCACGACGTATTACCTCTTGCATCGTCACGACTTCAAAATGGACGATGCCCCCGCAGGTGCATGTATCCTCTACGCCGTGTCCTGCAACCTCTCCGAACACGAACTGGCAGACCGGTACGACATCCTCGCGCGTACCGGCGGAGTTCAACAGGACCAGGACGAGCCAGACGAAGTCGACGATGCCGGAGACGACGAAGCACCTGAAGGCACAGGCAGTACCTTCAAACTCAAGAATTGGAAACATCGCCATGGATCCAATCTCGGCCTCGATCCGGTGGCCGAGCGGGCCCGCACCAGACGCGAACGCGACGAAGAGTTGGGCGGCAGGTTGTTCGACAGCGGTCCGGGACCGACCGCCAACGAATCGACCCGCCCGCGTGTCGTCCCTCTCATCGACATGGTGCACCACCTGATGCACGTGTGGGTCGAGGGCGACGTCACCAAAGTGAACGAGTACGTGGACCGGCAGGGTCTTCGCAGAAGCGAGGTCTTCCGGCAGGTGCTGCAGGCCCTGGTCGAACTGTCGACGGACGGCGGGGAAGAACGCCGGGTCCTGGAGGCCGTTTCGAATCACCTCCAGGCCCGAGGCCAGGCTCCCGAATCGCTCCTGGATCGGCTGGGAGACCAGGAGTAGCTGTACGGAAAGAGGGTGAGGCGATGACGAAGCTGCCGTGGACGCCGTGGCACAAGGTGGTGACACTGCGCGAGGACATCAAGACGGGAGAACTCGCGCTCAACGAGTTCGCGGCGGATCTCTACGACGTAGTGATGAAGCGCGGGACACGGCGCATCTACGAAGATCCGGCCGAGTTTTTTGCGCTGACGTTTCCGACGCTGGCCCTCCGAGAACTGGCCAAGGACGTCGTTCAGCGCCTTGCGGCGAAGAACCAGAAAGCTGTCCGACAACTGGAAACCACCTACGGTGGCGGGAAGACGCATGCGCTGATTACGCTCTTTCACCTGGTCAACGACCCCGCGCGGCTGCCCGACCTCCAAAGCGTGAGGGAGTTCCGCGCGCACGTCGGGATCGACGCGCCCGCCACACAGGTGGCCATGCTTCCCTTCGACAAGTTCGACGTTGAAAAGGGCATCGAGGTCCGAAGCCCCGAAGGCAACGTCCGAATGCTCCGCCAGCCCTGGAGTGCGCTGGCATGGCAGTTGGGGGGGGCGGACGGGCTTCGAATGCTCCACAGGGACAGCAAGGACGAAGAACGCACGTCGCCGCCGGCCGAGAACACGCTTGCCGACCTGCTCAAGATGCCGCTCACCCGCGGCAAGTCCACACTGCTCCTGATTGACGAAGTGCTGATGTTCGCCCGCGTGGCGGTGGACGTTGACGGAGGCTGGCGCGAACGGTTGAAGAACTTCTTCCAGTACCTTACCCAGGCGGCTACCAAGGTCGACCGGTGCTGCATCGTTGCCTCTTTGCTGGCCACCGATCCGGACCGCAGCGACTCGGTGGGAAAGGAAATCACCGGCGAGCTGTACGACATCTTCAGGCGCGAGCGCGAGGCAGGTGTCGAGCCTGTCGGGAAGAAGGACGTCGCCGAGGTGCTGCGACGCAGGTTCTTCACTCCCGAGTCTCTCGAGAACCCAGCCAAGTTCCGTTCGCACGTGATCAACGCGCTCAAGGGCGTTATTGATCTCGACGACGAGACAAAGAAGTCTCAGAAGGACGCTGAAGAGCGGTTTCTGGCGAGCTACCCGTTCCATCCGGACCTGACGGAGGTTCTCTACAGCAAGTGGACACAACTCCAGGGTTTCCAGCGAACCCGTGGTGTGCTCCGCACCTTCGCGCAGGCGCTCCGGGACGCCGAACGGTGGGGTGACTGGTCGCCGCTGGTCGGTCCGAGCGTGTTCCTCGGACCAGCCGATGGTGACGTCGTTTCCCAGGCTGCGCGTGAGTTGACGCAGGTCGCGACTGTCGAAGTCTACGAAGGCAAGCGCCAGGAATGGACCGCCATCCTCGCCGGTGAGCTCGACAAGGCGCAGCGGGTCCAGACCGACTACACCAGCCTCAAACACCGGGAAGTCGAACAGGCCGTCATTGCCACCTTCCTGCACTCCCAGCCGTCCGGACAAAAGGCCCAGTTGCGAGAACTTCTCGTTCTTGTCGGTACGACGCGTCCCGACAAGATCGAACTCCGCAAGGCGCTGTGCGGATGGTTCGATACGTCATGGTTCCTTGATGAGACGGTATCTGCCGGTGGTGTCGACGATGCCGGGCTGAAGCCGCCTCCATCGGTGTGGCGGCTGGGCTCGACGCCAAACCTGAAGCAGATGCACGCGGATGCGAAGACCCGCGTGTCAGAGGAACTTGCAGAAGACCGCCTGCTTGAGGAGATCCGAAGGACCAAGAGCCTGACCGCTACCGCAACTCAGGCTGGCGCTCGTGTCCACAACCTCCCGGAGAAGCCGGCCCTGGTCGAAGACGACGGGCAGTTCCGCTTTGTCGTGTTGGGCCCCGCAGCTGCATCTGAATCGGGGAAGCCCAGCCCGGAGGCGCGGCGGTTTATTCAGGAAACCACGGCGTCCGATCGTCCCCGCAAGGAACGCAACGCGATCGTTCTGGCGGTGCCATCTCGCGACGGCATCATGGCAGCCCGCACAGCCGTGCGAGACCACCTGGCGTGGCTAGGTGTCGGGGACACACTGACAAGCGGAGGCCACAAACTCGACGCCATCCGCCATCAAAACCTCTTGTCCTACACCGCAGCGGCCCTCGGTCGGGTGACGGACACCATCCAGCAGGCGTATTGCATCGTCGTCACGGTCAGTGAGAACGACGAGATTCAGGCGTTCAAACTACAGCCACCGAGCGGCCCGCTGTTCAGTGCGATCAAAGCTGACAATCGCTCGCGAATCGAGGAAACGGCGATCAGTGCTGATGCGTTGCTTCCTGGCGGGCCCTATCAGTTGTGGCGCGAAGGCGAGGACTCGCGTTGGGCCAAGGACCTGATTGGGGCATTCGCACGTTTTCCACACCTGCCAAAGATGTTGCGGCGCGATGCGATCGTCGAGACCATTGCCCATGGATGTTCCGAGGGCTTCTATGTCGCGCGCCTGCTGCGCCCGGACAAGTCTCTGCGGACGTGGTGGCGCCAGACGATTGAGGCAGACGCGCTGGAGGATCCACGGCTGGAACTGGTGCTGCCGGACAAGGCCGAACTCGCGGGCATCTCGGCGGACTTGGTGTGTCCTGGTGCGATTGACGACTTGTGGCCCGTTGGTGTGTCGGCTCCCGTAACCGTCGGAACCGTGCGGCAGTTCTTTGACGGCCGGCATACGATGCGCGTGTCGCGTGGAGGATATGACGAACCGGTGCCGGTTCCGAAAGCCGATTCCACGGTGGTGGATGAGGCAATTCGTTCGTCGGTCGGTGACGGGCGATTGTGGCTCAGCAACGGGCCAGCCAGCCTGTTCGAAGAGGATGTGCCCATTGGGTTGGTCACCGACTCGGCAGAACTCCGGCGACCGCCGGCGCCGTTGTCTCCCTTGTCGCTTCTCCCCGAACAGCTGCCCGAGGCGTGGCGAGACGGCTGTATCGACGGCTGGTCGTTGACGGCCGCGCTTTCCGATGAGACCGGGCCCGCACTGCCATGGAAGACGGTGGCTGCCGCGCTCGACTCCGCGTTCCGTGCGGGGCTGCTCGAACGAACCCCGGACTCCGGACCCTGGCCATGTGATTACGCGGGTGCGAAATCGCTCAAGGTCTCGATGGTCAGGCGGTCGCCCCAGTCGAGAGAATCCGTCAAACAAGAGCCCGAAGTGGTGTCGCTACGGGCGGATCAACTGCAAGATCTTGTTGACGTTTTGCCGGAGTTGCTCAAGGTAACAGCCGGGCACGAACTCCGCTTCAGAGTTACCGTGGAGATCAGCGGTAAGAAGGTACCAGACGCCGTCGTCACGAGCGCCGTAAACGCGATGCTGGACAAGATCGAACCGGGACTCAAGACTCGCTAGAAGCCCGAATGCGTCCGAGCGCAACCGGGACGCCATCCTGATCGTGACGGCTCGTGACAGTGTGTCCCGACCCCCTGGCGCCCTTGGCTACCGGACGACCGGAGTCGGCGGTCTCGTCAATCCCAGGTTCTTGTACACCATGTCGAGGTACTGCTCGATCGCCCTGGCCTCTGCCGGGTTGCTCGCCGTCGCCGCGCACGGCAGGCCGTAGACTTCCCGGCCGGCCTCACCCTTGCTGACGCGACTCTCGTAGTTGTTGTTCAGCCTCGCCACCGCGTTGAACAGCTGATCCTGTTTGGCGTTCTGAGCGCACTGCGATTCCACCAGCAGCTCAAACCATCGAAGGAGCTTCGAGCGCTGAGGCAACTTGGCTTCAACGTCAGGGCATGGTACCAGAACCGCCATCGCCGGGGAGCGCCGGGCGGTGACACCCCGGCGACGGTTGTCCCAATCGTGCAAACCGGGAACCAGGCAGGCGTCACTCGATTCAGCATCTGATCCCCGCCGTTGGCACAAGGAGCGTCTGACATGATCACTCGACCCTCGCGACGAAGCGCACTGAAGTTGCTGGCGGCCGGCGGTCTGGCAACGGCGGCGGCTGCTCGCGCGACTGGAGCAGGACCCGTGCTGCATCCGCAGACACCCGCCTCCGCGCCGGACTCGCCCGCGCAGGCGGCGGACCGCGCCCGCCGCATCAAATGGTGGCACGACGCGCGCTTCGGGATGTTCATCCACTGGGGCGTGTACAGCGTTATTGGACGCCACGAATGGGTGATGGAAAACGAGGCGATTCCGGTTGCCGAGTATGAGCAGTTCGCCAGACGATTCCAGCCGAAGCCAAACGCGGCGCGCGACTGGGCGAAGCTCGCCCGCCGGGCCGGCCAGAAGTATATGGTGATGACGACGAAGCACCACGAAGGCTTTTGCCTCTTCGACACCCAGACGACCAGCTACTGCGCGCCCAAACAGGGACCTGGCCGCGATCTCGTGCGCGAGTACGTGGATGCCGCGCGGGCCGAAGGACTGCGCGTCGGGTTCTACTACTCGCTCATGGATTGGCATCACCCGGATGGCGCGCGCTGCGCGACCGATGAGGCCGCGCGGCGACTTGCTCAGTTCAGGGACCAGCGACTCCACCCGGCTCAAGGCGCAACGACCGGTGAGTCCCGTGCCGATCGGAATGCGGTGGCCGATGATGCCTTCTGGGTAATCGGTGACCGCTCGAATGACGAGGTCCGTCCCTTCCTTCAGCAGGATTGCGCAGGTGGAGTACTTGAGCGACTCCTTGATGGCCTGCACGGTGAGATTCAACAGCCGGTCCACATCGTGCTCGGCGTTGATCTGCAACCCAATCTGGAGGATCAGGTCGATATCGTGTTGCAGGACGTGGGCGTGTCGCGGTCCGTTGTCATCCATGAAACACCCGCAGTCTTCGCGGCGAGGGCGCAAGTCGGCAGTGGAGTGAGGACCATATTGCACGACTCCGGGTCATCCAGAGACGACGTGTTGGGTCGGCGACGGGAAAGGAGGTCCGCCCTCGCCCCTCAGGCTTCGGCGTGACATCGGTCGCGCGTCGCCAGTTCGCGAGGTTGTTGGTGGAGGAGTCCTTCGACTCGCTTCGGCCCTCGAGAGCCTCGGGCCGCGCTGAGTTCATCGAAGGGCGCTTGCTCCCCTCGATCTGGCCGACAACCGCCGGCGAACCAGCGTCAGCGTTCACCCAGCGGCGTCCGAGATGACCAAGCCCGATTAGAAATGTACGACTTGCACGGTGTAGGTGACTGAGGTGCTGTCAGGAATATTGCCGGAATCGTACACCTGCACGCAGAAGTTGCCTGCGACCGCCGTGCCGCTCAACGCCACGAGTCCGGCCTTCGAGTTGTCGTTTTTCGCGATCAACGTGCAGGTGGTGCCATCCCATGTGCCGATGCCGACGCCAATCGATAGGGTCGCGAGCGGGCCCACGGCGGTCAGACCAATAGTCATGGCGCCCGTGACCGTGGCAGCGAACGGGTAGGTATCAACGCCCGTTTGCGCGAGTGTGCCGGAATAGGTTTCCGTCGTGCTGACGGGCGTGGGCGCCGTCAAAGTGGCGGCGGTTGTCAAAGCGGCGGCGGTTGTCCCTCCGCCGCAAGCCGCGGAAAGCACGGATACAGCCATCGTGAGTATGCCCACGACGAACGCGCGCGCAGCAAAGCGTGTCATGTTGCTCTCTCCAAGCGAACAATTGTTCAGAGTCGAGCGTCCGGGCTGCAAGAACCACGCCGCGGGCTCAGGCGTGTTTGGTGTGACCGAAGGGGCTTGCTGTGTGGCACGCCGGTGGCATCGCCATGACACATTGGTTCTTCCAGGCTGTGGTTCGTCACAGTGGGAGGACAGGAGCGTCTCCGGGAGGTGACAAGGAGAACCCTGCCGATTGGCCCGGATGCGGAGTCCCCACGCGTCTCCACGACGCGCGTGCGCGTCACGCCATTGAATCGGCTTGAAGATCGGAGACAGCGTGTGAGCTGGTGCATTCCTTGCAGGTTTGGCGAGGCCTCCCGCCGTTCAGGGTTCGGACGCGGTGTGCCTTGACAAACACTGTGCGCGGATCGCTCCTGGCGGCGATCGACGTGTCGTCGGACGTGCGCTTGAGGCCCCCGCAGGCGTGGTTGCGGTGCGGAAGGTGAGGCCGTCCAAATCTGCGATCGAGGGAATGATTGGCATGTGGACCAAAGTAATGCTGAGCGTTGCGGTGGCGCTGACATTCGCCAGCGAGGCAGTGGCGCAGTGCCGAGTGGAGGGTGTGGTGCGGAGTCTTACCGGCGCGCCAGTGGCCGGAGCCATGGTTGTGCTCGACCCGCCGATCCGAAAGACCTCCACGGACGCAGAAGGCCGCTACGGATTCGATGATGTGAAGGCGGGCAGCCGCGTCAAAGTCACGGCGTTGCAGGGCGGACGTGAAATGGCCTGGGCGTTCTCGCTCGTGTCCCGCTGGGTCGAGCAGATTGATCTCCAGGAGAGGCCTCTGCCTCCCGTACTGAGCGCGGTCTCATTCAACGACGTCCGAGGCATCGTGCGTACGATTGATGGCCGGCCGCTCGCCGCAGTCAGTATCACGGTCGACGAACCGAAATTGAGCGTCATGACAGATGCAGCGGGTCGATATGTCTTGACGGGCATGCCGTCCGGCGTTCCCCTTGTGGTTCACGCCGGTACCACGGGCTTCAAGACGGCCACACAGGAAGTGGTGGTGCCGGCTGCGCGGGTGTTCGATGTTGATTTCAGCCTCACAGAGGCCTCGGCAACGCCGTCCGAGTCCGGGTCCGCAGGAAAGTCGAATCTCGACACCTTCGGAGAATCCGATGGCAGAACCCTCCGTCCCGAGCAGGTGAAGGGTCTGCCCAGCCTCGTTGAGAAGGACGTCTTCCGCGCCGTGCAGTTGCTGCCGGGCGTGGCGGGAACGCAAGAAGCCTCAACCGACCTCATGGTTCGCGGGAGCACGTCCGACCAGACGCTCATCACCTACGACGGCATCACGCTCTACAACGTCGATCATCTGTTCGGCTTCTACAGCGCCGTGAACATGGAAGGCATCCAGGCAGCGGACTTCACGAAGAGCAATGTCACCGCCGGCGACGGCGGTCGGCTGTCAGGAACCCTTCGCCTGACGGGCCAGTCGAAGGCCGCGGCCGGGCCGACTGGATTCGTGGACATGAGTATGCTCGGTCTGGGAGGCCTTGTCAGTGTGCCGCTCGGCGACCGTGCGTCCCTCCTTCTGGCAGCCCGACGATCCAATCCGAGTTCGCTCTACGACAATGTCCTCGATTTGATGGACATCGGCGGCAAACAAGCGGCCCGTGGTCGCCCGGTCGCATGGAGCGGCGGGATTCTCCGAGCCCCGTCGGAGTCCCAGTTCCACGACTTCAACGGCAAGTTCGAACTGAAAGCCAGCAGCACGGACCGCCTGTCAGTCAGCGTGTACGACGCCATGAGCGTTCTCGATCGTTCCCGGGATCTGCCGGTGGATAGCTCGACCATCACCGCCCTGGCGAACGAGGGAATGGCGCTGCCGTCCACCGCCGTCTCACAGAGCGCTGATGTGCAGGACTGGACGTCGCGCGGCGTCGGCGGCAGTTGGGCTCACCAGTGGTCGTCTTCTACGACGACAACGCTCACCGTCGGCCGCTCGGAGTACTCGGACCATCGAGATCGGGCGTCCATGGTGACGGATCCCTCCACCGGCGAGGACTTTTCGATGGCGGTCCGTCGAGGCGGGAACAACGCGTCGACTGACGCCACCCAGATTCGCGACACCACCGTGCGACTCGATTCGTCGATCGCTCTCGGATTCGCGCACGCGCTGTCGCTCGGCGGGGAGATGACGGCGCTCGACATCGGCTATGCCGCCACGCGGGAAGCCATCACCGGGAGGCGTCCGGACGGGGGGTACGATGAGCAACTCGGTCCCCTGCTCGACCGGTCTGGCACCGGCCGACTGACGACGGTTTTCGCACAGGATGGCTGGCGTCCGAGTGCGCGGTTCATGTTGTCGCCAGGTGTGCGCGTGACGCATTACGACGTCACGGGATCATCGTATGTCGAGCCTCGGCTCAGCTTCAGCTACCAGGCGACGTCCCTGGCACGAGTGAAAGGCGGGTGGGGGATTGACCACCAGTTCGCCAATCGTGTGACGCACGAGGATCTGGTGCAAGGCGACAGTGCTTTCTGGACGCTGGCCGACGGAACCACGGTGCCCGTGGAGCGTTCCCGACAGATCTTTGGCGGCGGCAGTCTCGAGACGTCGACCTTCCTCATGGACGTTCAGGTGTACTACAAGGCGCTCGACGACCTGGCGATCTTCGCCCCTCGATTGATGGCCGGGGCGCCTCTCGACGATGGCGCAAACGCGATGCACCTGGGGTCGGGAACGTCGCGGGGGATGGAAGTGCTCCTCCAGCAGAAATCGAGTTCGAACAACGCCTGGATCAGCTACACCCTCAGCAAGGCCGAGTACGCATTTCCGACGCTCGAGGCCAACGTGTTCCCTGGGTCTCAGGATCAGACGCATGAAGTCAAGGTCGCGGACATCGCGCGCATCGGCGCGCGATGGACCGTGGGCGCGACGTGGGTGTATTCCTCCGGGCGGCCGACCACACCAGTCAGTGGGGTTGGGCAGGCGTGGTGGCCGAGCGGGCTGGTGGTCTACCAGCCCGCCTTCGGCGCGAAGAACTCAGAGCGGTTGCCGGCGTATCACCGGCTTGACCTCTCGACACAGCGCGAATTCCGAATGGCCGGCGTCAAGAGTACACTTGGCGTGTCCGTGCTCAACGTCTACAACCGAAGCAACGTCTGGTTCCGCGACTACCAGGGGCTGGGCAGCACGTCGATCGTCAACGACGTGACGCTGATGGGCCGGACAGTCAACTTCTTCGCAAAGATCGGTTTCTGATCGGCTTGCCGGGGCAAGTGCCCAAACCAATTCCTCACGCCTCGTTGACGAGCGCACCGCAGTTCGACCGCGAGCGCGCCGAGCCGCGTTGTTCGATTCTCGACGGTACCCCGTCGCAAAGGCCCACGCGCAAGTCCCTTGACGAACGTCCCAAGGACGAACTGAAC
Organism: Acidobacteriota bacterium; assembly: GCA_026393675.1. Classification (NCBI taxonomy): domain Bacteria; kingdom Pseudomonadati; phylum Acidobacteriota; species Acidobacteriota bacterium. The sequence goes on from JAPKZQ010000019.1 coordinate 39,324, forward strand.
TGGGATCGGTGGTAGGATTCGCCGTGCCAATCAGAGGAGTCCTGGAGGCCGCAAAAAAGGTAGACGTGTGACCGCGTTGTGGATGGCCTACCTCTTCGTCCTGCCGTTTCACCGCATCTGGTCGCTGCCGTGGCTGGGCACGAAGCTCCAGCCGCCTGAAATCCTGTTCCTGGCACTGGCTACCGCGGCCGCCGTGCGGTGGTGGCGGGGGCAGGCGCGCTGGCAGCCCGTGCCGAGTGACGCCGCCGCGGTGGCTTGGCTCATCGCCAATGTGGTTGCCGTCGTGACGCCCACCGGCCGCCTGCGTTTCACCGATGCGGGGGCGCTCAGCGAAGCGCTCGGCGCCGTGTCGCTGGTCGGCCTGTACGCCGCCGTCCGACTCACGGCGACGCCACAACTGGTAAGCCGAGTTGGCGAATGGTATGGGAGGTCGGCAGCCGTGGCTGCGGTGCTCGGCCTCATCGGAGTGGTTCTGGCGTGGTGTGGCGCGCCGACCCGGCTGGCGACGATCGTGTGGACGCTCGTCCCGTACCTGCAGCACGCCCCGCGTGCGCAGGCCTTCACGGCAGGTCCCCAGATGCTCGCCAGCATCCTCCTGCTGGCGGTACCGCTGTTCATCGGCAACCGGCTGAACCACGGATGGCGTCGACGCGACACGGCCGTGATCCTGTTGATCATCCTCGGGCTCGCCGCCACCCTGTCGAAGACGGCGCTCTGCGCGGTGGCGGCGGTGGCCGTGATGTGGGCCTCGGGTCGACGCCCGGGCGCAGCCGATCGCGGCGCCCGGGCTCGACGGCGCATGTGGCTGGCAGGCGCCGTGTCGCTGGTCGTGGCTGTCGTCTTCACGGCGGGCTCGCACCTGATGCTGGTGCGCGGAGCCGAGGTGGAGCGGTGGCGCGTTGGACAGGTTGTCGGCGGCCGGCCGGTCGCGTCGTTCGAGTGGTCTGGAGAGTCGTGGCTGCTGATGCCCACGACCTACGCCTACAACAAGCAGGCGAGCCTGATCGCGATTGAAGAGGCCTGGCCCGCGGGCGTGGGCCCGGGTCAGCAGCCCGCCTTCGCGGCGCGTCTGCAGCGCGAGGGGCGATTCCCCACGTCGATGTGGATCACGTTCCCGCACTCCACCTACCTGGGGCCGGTGGCGGAGCTTGGCGCGCCTGGACTGCTGGCGCTCGCGCTGCTGTTGGTGACGGGGGGCCTCGCCATCAGACGGCTGCTCAGGTCGCCGCAGCTCCCGCGATGGGAGGCCGCTGCCTACGCGGGAGCAGGGGCCGCCTTGCTCATTGAGGCGATCTCGACCGACCTGCTCAACTGCCGTCACTACTGGTGGTTCTTCGCGATCATGGCGGCGCGTGTGGCGGAGGTGAGCCGGGTCGACCGCGTCGCACCACGCAGCGCCGTCTCTGATGTCGAGCCGCCCCATGACCTGCAGACAGGCGTATGATTCTAGGAGCGTTCCGGAGGCCAGTGGGGCTTTTGCAGGGCGCGGATCAAAGGAGACAGACCATGCGTGTTCGTTTCGGATTCCTCATTCTTGTTCTGGGTCTTGCCGTGACGGTGGGCGGATGTGCCACGCCCCCGACCGCGGACATCGAAGCAGCGAAGACCGCAATCACCAACGCCGGCACGGCGGGCGCGGGTGAATACGCCGCCGCGTCGTTCACGGCCGCCCAGGATGCCCAGGCCGCGCTCGACGCCGAGTTGAAGGCCCAGGAAGGCAAATCGTTCAAGTCTTTCGACAAGGCCAAGGCACTTGCGGTCGCCGCAAAGGCCGCAGGTGAGAAGGCCACGACGGACGCCGCCGCCGGAAAAGAAAAGGCCAAGGCGGATGCCACCCTGGCGATCGCTGACGCCAAGACCGCGCTCACCGAGGCCCAGGCCCTGCTCGACAAGGCGCCGAAGGGGAAGGGCTCGGCCGCTGACATCGCCGCCATGAAGACCGATCTGACCACCGCGGCGACCACGATCTCCGAGGCCAAGGCGGCCCTCGGCAACGTGAAATACCTCGACGCCAAGGTCAAGGCGGAGTCGGCCAAGAACGCGGCCACGACGGTCAAGACGGCCGTCGAGGCAGCCATGGCGGCCAAGAAGAAGTAGCACTCACCTGAAGGGACCCGGTGCAGAGGCGTGATTCTCCGCCTCTCCCGGGGTTCCTGATTCCCGCAGGACAGCAACGACGTGCGGAGAGAGCCCCATGCGACGCGGTGACCGCCACATGTGGCGCAGGCTGGCCGTGGCGGTTGTCGGCGTACTGCTCCTGGGAGGGGCGTACCTCGCCGTGCGAACCGTGGCCTCGCGCCGGGAGACGGTAATGCAGACGGCGGCGGACGCCGCGCGTGCCGCCGTACGGTCCGCCCGCGCCGAGGATGCCATGCGCTGGGCCCCCGACGAGCTGGCGGCCGCCGAGCTGGCGTCACGTGACGCGCTCACCAGCCAAAGGGTTGAGCAAGTGCGCGCCTGGCCGATACCCGACGCGGCACCGGTGGTCGACGCCTGGTTTGCCGCCGAACGCGCAGCACACGCAGCAGCGACATCGGCGCGCAGCCGCCGCACCGAGGCGGCCCGCTCCGCGAGCACGCAGATTGAAGAGGCCCGCGCGGCTTTGTCGGCCAGCGAACTGGTGGCGGCGACGATTCACCTTGGGCCCGGGCGATGGCTGCTGGCCACGGCGCGAACAGTGCTCGATGAGGCACGTGCCTACCAGCGTGCGGGCGCGCTCGAGACCGCAGCGGCGCGCGCGCGGGATGCGGCATCGCTGGCCGAGAGGGTGCGCGACCACGCCGCCGCTGTCGCGGCGCGGTATGCCGACGCCGAGACCGTCGCCCGATGGCAGCGCTGGAAGAGCGAGACCATCGCCTGGTCGCGGCGCGAGGGGCGCGCGGCCATCGTGGTCGTGAAAGACGCGCACCTGATGACGCTCTTCGTGCATGGCGAGCTTGTGAAAAGCTATACCGTCGAGCTCGGCTTCAACTGGATCGCCGACAAGCTCCAGGAAGGGGACGGCGCCACGCCCGAGGGACGGTACCGCGTCGTGGCGCGCATGGACCACCTGGCCTCCGACTACTACAAGGCGTTGCTCATCGACTATCCCAACGCCGAGGATCGTGCGGAGTTCGGCCGTGCGCACCGCCGCGGCGAGATCCCGGCGTCGGCCCGGATCGGCGGGCTCATCGAAATCCATGGCGGAGGCGGCCGCCAGTACGACTGGACCAATGGCTGCGTGAGCGTGACCAACCCGGACATCGACAACCTGTTCGGCCGCGTGAGCGTGGGCACACCCGTGACCATCGTTGGGAGCGACACCTATGGACCCATTGCCGAGTTTGCCAACCAGCACCGGCGCGACGCCACCAACCGCAGGCCCTGAGCCCGGTCCGGTCGCCGCGCCTCCGGTGGCCGGTTTGATCACGCGGGCGCTGCGCCGCCTCGTCCAGGTCCGATTCGACCGGCGCGCGGTGGTCGCGGTAGCGATATCCGCGCTGTTCGTCGGCATCGCGTGGGCCGGCACCGGCTACCGCTACCAGCCATTCATCGACGGGCCTGCGACAATTTCGGGCAAGGTCCCGACCGGCGATGGGGAACTGAAGCCACTTGCCGCGCGCCTGGATCGGCGGTTTCGCGAACTCACCGCGCGACTGAAAACCACCGCCCCTCGAGGTGTCTACATCGTCATCGACCAGACCCAAAACCGGCTCTACCTGAAACGCGATGACGACACGCTGCTCGAGGCGAGGTGCTCGGCCGGATCGGGGATGGTGCTGAAGGAGACAGGCGGCAAGAAGCGCGAATGGGTGTTCGACTCGCCCCGCGGCCGGTTCGAGGTCCTGGCGATGTGGCGCAATCCGGTGTGGGCGAAGCCCGACTGGGCCTTCATCGAAGAGGGCCAGCCGATCCCGATCAACCCGGCGGACCGGCTCGAGTCGGGATCGCTCGGCGAGTACGCCCTGTATTTCGGCAACGGCTTTATGATCCACGGCACGCTCTACGAGCGCCTGCTGGGCCGGGCCGTGTCGCACGGCTGCGTCCGCGTCGGACGTGACGACCTGCGGAAGGTCTGGGCGAATGCGCGGCTCGGCACGCGCATCTACATCTACTGACACGTCATGACGAACCATCGAGCGTTCATGCGAACCTGTCTGGCAATGATCGTCGCGGGAGCCGCCGGCCTCGCGGTTACGACGTGCGCGAAGGGCCAGGCGACGCCGTCGCCTTCGGAGATCCGGCCACAGGTGGCGCGGCTCCAGCGGATCAACAGTGTCCTGCAGCGGCAGATCGAGCTGGCCGGGGGCAAGCAGTTCTACCTGGTGCTCGACTCTGGTGCCTCAGACATCACCCTGATGCTGAGCGGCGCCGAGCTCCAGCGTTATCCCGTACTCGGGCTGCAGGTGGGCCAGCCGCGGGTCTCGTGGGTCAGACGCCGTGATCCGCGGCCGTGGCAGGACGTCGTCTGGTCACACGGTGAGCTCGACCCGCCGCGCCAGATTGATCGGCTCGTGATCGAGGCCGCTCCGCCTGGCAAGGACACGGCCGAGCCGGAGGCTCCACCCGTGCCTTCCACGCCCGAGGAGTTATATCCGGTGCCGTCGCGGTACCACGTGCGATTCGACGAGGGGCGATCCATTGAGGTTCGCCCGTTGGAAGCCGATGCACAGGCGGGAAGGCTGGCGCGCCTGCGTGCCTGGTGGAGCGCGAAGTGGCACGACGTGGTCGCGGCTGTTTTCGGCACGGACCGCGACGCCGTCCGGTTGCGCATCGTGCTGAATCCCAAAGATGCGGCGTCGCTGTATCGATCCCTGCCGCCCGCCGTGCACCTGGTCATCCTCGCGCAGGGCCGCCCGCCAGCGCCGGGAGGCACGCCGCGCCCGTCCCCCGCTCGCACACCGACAGAGGGAAAGGACTAAAGGTGACCGCCCGCCGCTGCGGCTTGTGACTGGTTTCGTCGTGTGCGCGGCGTTCGTGCTGGTGGTCCCGTCGCCAGCAGCAGCGCTTCCGCCACAACAGGGTCGCTGTCCTATCGGGACAGCCGCTTGCGCTGGACGGCTTTCTTGCCGTCGGCCGGCGGGCTCCAGAAGTCCTGGGAGCGAAGATCGCACTCGCGGATCATCCGGGCGCAGTACTCGTTGTGGCCGAGATCGGCGGCGCCCGTGTTGTTGGTGCCGCAGGCAAACTTGATCCCGGACTGTTTCGCGAGCCTGATGAAGGCGGCGCTGGGGATGCGGTAGCGGTTGTTGATCTCCATCGCGATGCCGTTCGCGGCAAGGCCCTTCACGATCTTCTTCATGCGTGCGGGCGTCCAGAGCGTGTCGTAGTCTGCCGCGATCTGTTCGGGGAGGAAGGTCGGGTTGACGTAGATGTCGATCGGCTCGTTGTCGAAGATGCCGGTGGCCCGGTTGACGAGCGTGTCCATGAACTTCTGCGGGTCGGCGATGACCCCGACCTCGTCCTTGATCCACAGCCGCATGCGCTTGCCGTTCTCGTCGGTCCAGGTCATCGAGTCGGTGAAGACGTAGTCGAATTTCTCGAGCGTCTGTCTCGAGAAGAGGCGCACCCACTCGCGGCCCTCGGCCTGGAACGCGGTGAAGGCCGGCTTACCACGCATCTCGCGCAGAAAGGCCTCAAGCCCGGCATCGCTGTTGACGGGGACGTTGAGGCCCCCGTTGATGGCGATTCCGTAAACGATGCCTGTCTCGCGCGAGCGGCGGAGGGCGTCTTCGAGGGTGAGGTCGCCCTTGACGTGCACGTGGTAGTCGACCCTCGCCCCGGTGGCGGCGCCGGGCAGAGGGGGCTGGGCGAGAGCAGGACTGGAGATCAACGCCAGGCAGGCGAACGCTCGGAGAAGGGACATGCGGGCTCCTTTGGCGGATATGCTAGCCTACTCCCGCTTCGCCGACGCGGACGAAGAACAGAGGCGGCAGGGCATCAACATCACCTGGCAAGAGTGGAGGCATCATGAACGAACATTCCCGACGCGATTTCGTGAGGCTCGCCGCGGTCACGGCGGCACTCGGTGCGATGTCGGGTGCCGGGGAGCGCGCGTTCGCCGCCGCAGGCGCCGCGGCCCCTCGTGCGCCGTTCGATCTCGGCATCGCCTCTTACACGTTCCGCTCGTTCCCATTGGACCAGGCGATCGCGATGACCGCACGCCTGCGCGTGCGGAAGCTCACGTTGAAGGACATGCACCTGCCGATGGCCATCACGGCCCAGGAGATGGAGGCGGTGCGCGCGAAGATGAAGGCCGCCGGCGTCGAACTCTCGTCGTGCGGCGTCGTCTACATGAAGACGGAAGAGGAGGTCCACAAGGCGTTCGCGTACGCCCGGTTGGCAGGCATCAGCATGATGGTGGGCGTGCCGGACGCGCCGCTGCTGGGACTGGCCGAGCAGAAGGTGAAAGAGACCGGCATCGCGATGGCTGTCCACAACCACGGCTCCAACGATCAGCGCTTCCCGAGCCCCGAGAGCGCCTACCGGCTGATCGAGAAGATGGATCGCCGCGTGGGGCTCTGCATCGACGTGGGCCACACGCAGCGTCTGGGCCTGGACCCGGCGGTCGAGGTCGAGCGGTTTTTCGATCGGCTCCTCGACGTGCACATCAAGGACGTCAGCTCCGCTGATGCGAAGGGCACCACCGTCGAGATCGGGAGCGGCGTCATCGACATCCCGAAGCTCCTGAAGACCCTCGTCAGGCTCGGGTACTCGAACACGATTCACTTCGAGCACGAAAAGGACGAGAAGGACCCGTTTCCGGGCGTGGCCGAATCGGTCGGTTACGTGCGGGGCGTGCTGGCGGCCGTGTGATGTCTCGCGTTGTCAGACGACGGTAGGGTCGAGAGAATCGGGGCTCTCCTCCCGCCGCTACGGTTTGACATCCCTCATCTGGCTTGGAGGTGCGCCTTCGTGCTTTCATTGTAATACATGTAATTGACATATGTGTCTATAACGAGTATTACTAGTTTCGGAACAGCAATGGACGCCGTCACACCCATCCGATTCGTCGAACAGTTTCATCTCCTGTTTCTCGTCCAGCTCAGCCGACGTGTAGACAAGAAGCTCTTCGTCGTCAAAGACGGATGCAATCTCCGCTTCTTCCACCGGAGCATCCGCTACTCCGAGGACATGGACCTCGATCTGGGTGACGTGGACACCCACGTCTTCCGGGACAAGGTGCGAGAGATTTTCGCTTCGCGGCCCTTCGCCCAGATCCTCGAGGCCAGGGCTATCCGCATCGACCACGTGACCGAGCATAAGCAGACCGACACGACCCAACGCTGGAAACTTGCACTCCGCGTAGAGGACGCCGCCGTTCCGCTTCCGACGAAGATCGAGTTCTCGAGGCGCGGCCTGGACGAAGGCGTGACGTTTGGCAGCGTCGATGCGAACGTGGCGCGCATGTACCAGTTGCCGCCGCTGATGGTGAGTCACTACGATGCCGCGACGGCGTTCCGCCAGAAGGTTGGTGCGCTCGCGGGACGTCGCGAAACCCAGGCGCGCGACGTGTTCGATCTGCACCACCTGCTCGCGACCGGTGGAGCAGCGGGCGCGGTGGAACAACCCGACCGGCGGGTGGCCGAGCGGGCGAGCGCCAATGCGATGACGGTCGACTTCGGGATGTTCAAGAGCCAGGTGCTGGCCTACCTTCCACCCGACGATCAGGCGCGCTACGACTCATCGTCGGTCTGGGAGACCATCGTGCTGGAGGTGGTCGAGGCGCTCAGGATGGGCCAGCCATGACGCTCCTGGACGCGCTCTCGGCGATCGCGTCGATGGACGAGACCGTGTTCACCACGAGCGACGCCGCCGCCCGTCTGCGAGTCCTGAACGGCCACGCCAGCGTCATGCTCGCGCGCCTGGCGGCCTCCGGCCAGGTGATCCGCCTCAGGCGCGGTGTCTGGGCCCTCCCGAACCGCGTCGATCCGCTCGCACTGCCCGAGTACCTGACATCTCCGTTTCCGGCCTACGTCTCGCTCCAGAGCGCGCTCTATCTTCACGGCATGATCTCGCAGATGCCCGCGGTGACCTATGCCGTCTCGCTGGCGCGGACGCGGCGGTTCACGACTCCGCTCGGCACCGTGTCGATTCATCACGTCCAGCCGGCGTTCTTCTTCGGCTTCGAGGACGCCGGTCGCTCCGGTGGTCGTCTCGCGACGCCGGAGAAGGCCCTGGTTGATTTTCTTTACCTCGCACCGGCGCGGTCCAAACTGTTTCGCGCGCTCCCCGAGCTGGAGTGGCCGAAACGTTTCAGCGTTCGCGAAGCGCGTTCGATCGTGAAGCGGATCGAGCCGGTGAGAAGACGGACGCTCGTGTCCCGCGCGTTGGACCGATTACTGGAGGAGCGAGGGAGATGAGGGTCCGAATCGTGGCCAGGAGTTGCCGAGGGGCTGTAGAAGCCCGAGGACAAGACCGCGTCACGGGGTTCCCGCGGCCGGGTCGTTGACGGCGACAGGCGTGTGGTGGGATAATCCCACCATGATCGTGACACTGGACGCGAAACGCCGACTCACAGTCCCCACCTCGCTGGCCCCGGCTGCGCCGGGCGAGTACTTCGACGCCCGCTTCGACCCTGAGGAAGATGCGATTGTCTTCCGCCGGCTTCCCGCACGTGGGGATTGGTTCACGATCCTCACCGAATGCCCCGTCAGTATGGACGACCTGCCCGCGCGTCGCCGTGAACCCGCTCGGAGGAGAAAACTGTGAGCTGGCTGCTCGACACAGACGTCCTTTCACAACCAGCCAAGCATCACGGCGATCGCAAAGTCGTCGCGTGGCTTGAGCGTGAGAAAGACCGGTGCTACACAAGCGCCGTGGTGATCGCGCAACTGGCTTACTGGGTTCGCACGAAACAGGGACGTCAACGGGAACAGTTACAGGCGTGGCTCACGCGGTTGGTCGAGGCGATGCAGGGCCGCATCCACGGGTTCAACGTGTCGGTGGCGCACGTCTGGGCGGAACAAGAGTACCTGCTCGCAAAAGCCGGCCATCGCATGCCTGTGGAGGACAGCTACATCGCGGCGACGGCCCACCGCTATGGCTTGACGATCGTCACAGGAAACGACCAGGACTTCCGTCGGCCGGGGCTGAAGGTGCTGAATCCATTCACCGAGCTCGCGGATCTGGAGTAGGCACGCGACAGAATCGAGCCTCCGATTGTCTTCGCCTGAGTTGTATCGCGCGCAACCTCGGCCCACGTGCTACACTGTCTTACATGCCTGGAACACTTACCATCCGATTGGACAAGGAACTCGAACGCAGTCTCGACCGGGTCTGCGAGCGGTCTGGCCGCACTCGCAGCGCGGTCATCCGTGACGCGCTGCGCAGGCAATTGGCTCTGTCGAGGTACGAAGACCTGCGGCGCCGCGTGATGCCATTCGCCGAAGCGCGAGGCTACCTGGTAGACGATGACGTGGTGCGAGACATCTCGTGAGGATCCTGCTCGACACAAACGTCCTGGCCAGCGCATTCGCCACTCGAGGCCTGTGTGCCGACGTGCTCCGAGTGGTGCTGTCCGACCACAAACTGGTCGTGCCGGAGGTTGTGCTCGACGAACTGCGCCGCGTGTTGCAGAAGCAGTTCAAGGTTCCGCGGCCCCTGGTTGCGGAGATCGAGGCCTTCCTGCGCGAGCACGACGTGATTCCAAAACCCAAGAGGCCTGGCCCGGTTCGGTTGCGGGACTTGTCAGATGAGTGGGTTGTTGCGTCCGCGTTGGCCGGCCGCGCGGATGTTATCGTCTCTGGCGACGGCGACCTGCTGGTCCTCGGTGACACCGGCCCGGTTCCGGTCTTGTCGCCGAGACAGTTCTGGGAGTGGCTGCAGCCGGGTGCGAAGGTAAAGCGCTGATGACGCCTGTCGGAAGCTCGCGAGGGCGTCGGTGGCTTGGAAGTCTGCCTTCGCCCTTCGGCGGACATCCGCCATAGCCCCTGGATCGCATCCGGGCGACGGAGGATGGTGCGGAAGGGGGGCTTCGGAACATCACACAGATTCTAAAACTCGACACGGTGACACAAGGGCTCAGGTAACTTATGCAGGCGCCATTGAAGAGAACACCAGCCAATCGTAGGCGGCCGCTGAGGCGTACGGCAGGCCCCTCACGAACCCGCGCGCTCATCACGCTGACTCTCGTCCTCGTGGCCGTGCTCGGGGTATCGGCGCGGCAGCGTACGAGTGGGCAGGTTGTCGCCGGTACCGCCGTGGATGCGACGGGCGCCGTGCTGCCTCGCGCACAGGTCACGCTGACCACGACCTCGAACGCCGCGGTGCAGACCACGACCACCGACGCGGCCGGCACGTTTCGGTTCGAGGGTGTGGTGCCGGGTCGGTACGAGATCCGGGTCAGCTTCGAAGGATTCCAGCCGACCATCGCGCAAGTGACCGTTGGCTCTCGGGCGCCTTCAAAGGTTCGCATCATGCTGCCGCTGGCGAACGTCAAGCAGGAAGTCACGGTTAGCAATCAGGCGCGTGAGGTGAGCACGAGCGCCGCGACGAATTCCGATGCGGTCACCGTCGACAAGAACTTGCTCGAGAGCCTGCCGGTGTTCGATCAGGATGTGGTCGCGACGGTGTCGCGATTCCTTGATGCTGGCTCGCTTGGCAACGGTGGCGTCACCGTGGTGGTCAACGGCATGGAAGTGAGCGCGCTCGTGTCATCGTTCCTGGCGCATAGCGGGCCGTGGCGCCCACAGGACTCGATTGAGCAGTAGTGCTGCGCGCTTCGTGATCGCCGCCATCTCTTCAAGGTCCGTGTATTCGCCCGGGGCGTGCTCCTGGGCGCCCAGCCCGCCGAGGCCATCGAGTCCCGAAAGCAGCGTGGCCACAAACGAGATGTCGCCCGCGCCGCGCTTGGACGGATCGTGCGCGGTGATGGGGCCCGTGCCGAGATCGCGCGACACCTGATCGAGCGTCGCGAGCAGCGCGCGATTGCCGTCGGTCGGCTCCATCGACGGCATGCCATCTTCGAACGTGATGCTCGCCGACGTCTTCGGCAGATTCGCCGCGACAATTGCCCGCATCTTTCCGCGGGCCCGCTCCAACTGCTCGCGCGACAGGAAGCGCATGTCGCCCTCGACGATCACCGAGCGGGGCACCACGTTGGTCTTGCCGGTCGCCGTGCCGGTGAAGGTTGCCGAGTCGTACTTGACCTCGGTGCCCCCGATGACCACGCTCGGGTTATAGGTGAGATACGGCTCCCGGAGTTCGGCGTGAAAAGCCTGGAGGATGCGCGCGGCTTCGAAGATCGCGCCGCTGCCGCGGTCATCGCCGAAAATCGTGGACGAGTGCCCCTGAGACCCTGCGACCTCGAGCCGCCACGAGCTGAATCCGCGGCGGCCCACGACCGCCGTTCCGGGTTCGTACCCCTCGAAGGCCAACGCGACGTCGCTGCGTTTCGCTGCCTCGACAAGCGCCGACCGGCTCGACTCGTACGGCCTGCCCGTGTCCTCCTCGTCGCCGGTGAGCACCACGATGACCTGGCGATCGGTGAGGCGCCCGGCAGCGTGAAGCGCACGAAGCGCTTCGACGATGATGACGTTGCCGGACTTCATGTCGGACGAGCCGCTGCCATAGCCACGCCGGCCATCGCGTCGGAACGCCTCGCCCTGCAGCACGGTGTCGAGATGGCCAATCAGCAGAACCCGCGTACCCTTCGTTCCCCGGTGCTCCGCGACCAGATGGCCCGCACGCCCAACCTCCTTCTGGTCAACCCACGTCGTCTCGAAGCCGAGAGACGCCAGTTCCGCGGCGTACAATTCGCCAACCCGTTTCACACCCTCGTGATTCTCGGTGGCGCTCGGGATGTTGACGCAACGCGCGAGCAGGTCGACGGCGGCTTCACGGCGCTGGTCGATAAACTTGAGAACCTGCTGCTCGGCCGACGTGAGTTCGCTGGCTGAGAGATGCACGCTCATCAACAGGCCGACGAAGACGAGGGAACGGCGGATGGTCACAACAACTCCTTTGCGGGTGTCTGGCGTACCGGACGCTCGCACAACATCCATCTCGAATCAGCTTCTCACAGTAGAACGTCCACGTCAGCTCCGGTGAAGAAATCGCCTGACACGTGTCACCGAAACCCGACCGCGACGTCGCCCAACGGCATCACACCTGCGGCTGCAGATTCCCACACGCGGAAATGCACCGGGTGCCACGCCGCCAGCAAATCACCGGAGTTCGTACCAGACACCACGCCCGCTGCCGTGCTGGTTCAGGCTTCCACGATCGACCAGCGCTCGGAAGTGCTGTTTCAGGGTGTTGCGACCTGCGCCTGTCAGGCGGATGGCCGCGCCCATCGTCACACGACCGTGCTCGCGTGCAACTTCCACGATCCGCAACGAGAGTTCAGGCAGCGACGCCAGCACCAGTTTCTCGCGCTCGACCTTCTTCTCCAACCGTCGCACCTGTTCAGCCAGAGAGAACAAGAAGAACTCCAGCCACGGCTGCCAGTTCGGGGCGTCGGTACGGATCGTCGCCTGGGTGAGCCGCAGGGCCAGGTAGTAGGCTTCCTTGTTGTGCTCGATCACGCTCTCCAGGGAGCTGTACGGGACATAGGCATAGCCCGCTTGCAGGAGCAGCAGCGTGGTGAGCACCCGGGAGAGCCGACCGTTGCCATCCTGAAACGGGTGGATTTCAAGAAACACAACGACGCACAGGGCGATGATCAGCAGGGGATGCAGACGTCCTGCATCGCGTTCCTCCTGAACCCAGGTGACCATTTCTGTCATCAGCCGCGGCGTGTCAAAAGGCGTGGCGGTCTGGAACACGATGCCGATCTGGGCGCCGTTCTCGTCAAAGGCAGCAACGCTGTTGGCGTTCGTTTTGTAGTTGCCACGATGCCAAGTGTCCTTCTCGCTGTGGCGGAGCAGGATCTGGTGCAACTGCTTGATGTGGTTCTCAGTGACGGGAATGTCCTGCCACGAGCTGAACACCAGATCCATCAACTCGGCGTAACCGGCCACCTCCTGCTCGTCGCGGGTTGCGAAGGGCGTGATCAGCAGATTCGATAGGAGGCGCTCCACGTCCCGGTCGGAGAGCTTGCTCCCCTCGATCCGCGTGGATGAACCGATGCTCTCGATGGTGGCAACCCGGCGCAGGGCCGACAACCGATCGGGCGCAAGTGTGCCCAGAGCACGCCAAGCGCCCTTGAATTCGTCGATCCTGGCGATCAAGGCCAGAATCTCCTGCGTGATTTGGATGGTGTCAGACCGGATCACGAAACCAATATTACACCCAATTACACCCATTTAGGCCCGTATCCACAAAGACACCCAATTACACCCACTCGGCGTCCGTGATCCGTCCGTACCACACACTCCGGATTCACGCCGCTGCTCATGTCGGTGCCGAGCAGGGCCGCTGGGACACACACCGGCGCGGTCGCTCAGTCGTCGGACGGCAGAACGTAACGCTCTTTGGGGGTCAGATCCTTGGGCTGAACGAATCCGACTTGGCGCCTTCTTGCATCCGTTCTCAGAATCCAGGCGATGTCTTCCATCTCGCGAATGGATGCATGCTGCCGGCTGACGTGCTCGGTGCAGAAGGTAACGGAGAAGGTGATCCGGTTGTGGCCACGAACGGCTCGCGACGATGGGCGACGTTGCGCGTCGTCAGCGATGTCAGTCAGAATGAGTCTCTGCCGGAACATCGGTGGACATGGCAACGACAACGCGAGGTATCCATGATGAACAGGACGATCGGATATGCGGCGCAGAGCGCGACGACGCCGCTTGAATCATTGTCTTTCGAACGCCGCGAACCTGGATCGAGCGATGTGGAGATCGAGATTCAGTACTGCGGAGTCTGCCATTCAGACTTGCACACGGCGCGCAACGAGTGGATGAACACCGTCTATCCTGTGGTCCCTGGTCACGAAATCGTCGGCCGGGTCAGCCGCGTGGGCAGCGGCGTGACGCGCTTCGCGGCCGGCGATCTGGTGGGCGTGGGCTGCATGGTCGATTCCTGCGGCATCTGCTCGGACTGCATCGAGGGCCTGGAACAATACTGCCAGGGTGGCTTGACGCTCACCTACAACAGCGCCGACAAGCACACCAGGACGATGACCTACGGAGGCTACTCGAAGCGCATTGTCGTCGACGAACGTTTCGTGTTGCGTGTTCCGGACACGTTGAGCCTTCCCGGCGTGGCACCGCTCCTCTGCGCGGGGATTACCACCTACTCACCCTTGCGCCACTGGGGAGTGGACAGCGGGAAGAAGGTCGGGATCGTCGGGCTCGGCGGGCTTGGTCACATGGGCCTGAAGTTCGGGCACGCGTTCGGAGCCCACGTCGTGCTGTTCACGACCTCTCCCGGCAAGGCGGCCGATGCACGCCGGCTCGGTGCCGACGACGTCGTGATTTCAACGAACCCCGACGAGATGAAGCGCCACGCCGGCAGTTTGGACTTCATCCTGGACACGGTCGCTGCCCCGCATGACCTGGACGCGCTCACCGCGCTCCTCAAGCGTGACGCGACGCTGTGTCTGGTGGGCGCACCGGCTCACCCGCATCCGTCTCCGGCCGTCTTCAACCTGATCTTCCGGCGACGGCAGATCGCGGGCTCGCTGATCGGCGGCATCCGCGAGACCCAGGAGATGCTCGACTTCTGCGCCGAACACGGCATGACATCGGACGTCGAAGTGATCCCGATGCAGGACATCAACATCGCTTACGAACGCATACTCAAGAGCGACGTGAAATACCGTTTCGTGATCGACCTCGCGTCGTTGCGCTAGCGGGATCGAATCAGGGTGAAGCAACTCGACCGGGTGTTCCGAGCCGGTTCCGAGCTCGACGCGAGAGTAGCCGCGTGGCGAGCCCAGCGACGACGACGGACGTTCAAGCCGCCGTCGCTGGAAACAAGGACGCAGTCGTCTTGCGGTTGAAGAAGTAGACCAGCCGCAACGCACCGCTGTTGCGGAGGCATCACCGAAGAGGAAAGCCGCACGTTCGCACTCCGCGCCGACCGCGAACAGCGCACCGTCTCCCAGCGCGTTGCCTACTGCTTGTCGTAGACCGCCACAGCGTTGACGGTTTGTCCCTGGGCATTCGTGCCAGTGGCCGTGATGGTCATCGTCTTCCCATCGCTGGACACGACAGCGTTCTGAGTGATGGTGACCTTCCCACCCTTCTTGTAGATGTTTCTCGTCGTATTTGCGTCGACACGCGTGATAGCCACGACTTCGCCGTACGGGCTGTTGCCCGTGATGGGGTAGTCCTTCCCGTCGTAGTTCGCGCTGTATGCCCAGTGCTTCACTGTGTCGTCGGCAGCCACCGAATCAACCGAAACCTTGGCGCCTGCGCCCGCGGCCTCGACTGTGAAGGCGGCACTCTTTGATGCGGCTGCCGTGCCAGGACTGACCTTCGTCTTCGCGACGTTCAGCTTCCAGGTGCCAATATTTGTTGGACTGCTGGACTGAGCGAACGTCGTGCCTGCGAGCACGACAACCAACCCAAGTGCGACGACCGCGAAAAGACACGTCTGCCGGATTCTTGCCTGCATGGATCCCTCTCTGTCTCTGGTGCCGAGGTTTATAGTGAGTTGTGACGGATGGGCGAGTCTACCCCAGTCTCAGCGTGTGAGCGGAGGAAATCGGACTACTTCTCTTTCTTTAACGTCGCGATCCAGATATCACCCTCGGTGCCGGTCTCCGTGTACGTAATCCACTTGTCGTCGCGCGACAGGCCGACGCTTCGGCCACCGACGTACCCGCCCACGGTAATGAGCTGGCGCCAGACCTGAGTGTCCGGATACACAATCCAGATGCCGCGACCGTCGCGGACGATCAGACGATGGCCGTCGCTCAGCCAGGCCATTGCCAGCCAGTTCGCGCTGCCCGGTTGCGTCACATACTGCCGCGAGGCCAGCGTGAGTACACCGAGGCGCATACCCGACGGGCCCTGGATGCCGCCGGCGAGGCGCGTGCCGTCGGGCGACCACGCCAGCGGCCAGAAGAAGTTCGTGGCATCGATCGGCGGCTGCAGTTCCAGCGTTCCGCCAGACTCGCCCGGACGCAGGATGTACCAGCCTCCTGGCGTACCCGCCTTCGGGAGTTCCGAGAACGCCACCCGGCCATCCCGCGCCCACGCCGGAATGCTGACAGCGATCCGCGGCGTCGGGATCAGCGTCAGCTCGGTGCTGTCGGGCCGAACGGTCCACATTTGATAGGACCCGGAGCGATCGGAGTAAAAGAGGATGCGCTGCCCATTACTCGACCACACCGGCGAGCGGTTGCGGAACGCGTCATCGGTGAGCCGGGTGTAGTGCGTGCCGTCGATTCTCGCGACGATCACGTCTTCCTGCGCGCCAATTTCCGTGAACACGACCGACTGAACGTCGGGCGACACCTCATGATCGCGAATCGTACGGGTGCCCTTGAGCACGGACACGGCGGGGCCGACGACCGCTTCGCGCGCCGGATCGAAAGCGACCTTAAGCAGGGTCGAGCGCCAGTCGAGACTCGCATAGGCGAGCTTCGTGCCGTCGCGGGAGATCGAGTAGTAACCGCTCCAGTTCGACGGCGTCGTCAGCGGCTCGGCGGCGCCGCGCGTGCGTCCGCTCGCCTCGTCTATCGGCACGCGCCACAGGTTCATGGGGCCGCCGCGAGTGCTGGAGAAATACAGGAACGTTCCGTCCGGTGACCACGTCGGACTCCAGTCGACGGCGGGATCATCGGTGACGGACACCCCGCCGGTGGCCGCCTCCGAGCCGTCGGCGGCGACCGTCCAGAGGTCGCGCTGTCCGCCGGCGCGCAGTCCCCAATAGGCGATCCGCGTCCCATGCGGTGACCAGTTCGGCTGCATCGCGTCACCGACGCCGACGACGACGCGCCGGACTCTGGTCGCAACATCGACCGCCGAGAGCCCGTCGGCCCTGGTGGCGCGATCGGTCGGCGAAAAAAAGGTCCCGTGGCTGACCGCGATTTCCCGACCGTCTGGCGACCACGCCGGGTGGTACCCGAAGTCGGTGATCCGCTTCACCGATTCACCTGTCGCGCTCATCACGAAGATACCGCCGGGGTCCCGCTCGGACCGAAACGCGATTCGCTCGCCCTCGGGAGAGAAAGCCGGCTGCGAGTCGTTGAAGCGAGAATCCGCAGTCAGCCCGACGGCATTGCGACCGCCCACGTGCACGCTGTAGATGTGAGAACTACCCGACGCGCCAGCCGCATAGACGACGGTGCGTCCATCCGGCGAGATCGTCGGCTGCGTCTCGACGCCGGGGCTGTCGGTGACCTGCTGAAACGAGACGACCGTTGGCCCGCCGGACGAGCGTCCCGCCGGCGCGACGTATCGTCCTGCGACAAACGCCGCGCCCGCAAGCAGCAGCCCCGCCGCCGCGAAGGCGATGACGGGCGCGCGAGCGCGACGAGGCGCTGGCGCCATCGAGGCCGGCGACCGCCCGCTCGGCGGACGATCAGACGCGCCACGAGCAGGACCGTCAGCAACAGAACGGTCGCAAAGGTCGCGACGACCAACGTCTCGATCCGCAACGCGACGAAGGATCGGCCGCTCGCTGCTGTGCTTCTGGCCGCTCGCGGCGGATTGTGGTAGTGCTATCGTGATATACATGTGGTAGCGTTTTATGTATACTACGAGAGCATGGTCCAGCGTCCGTTCTGGCAGCATCGCCTCGAGCAGGCATGGCGCGACGCCCCGATTGCCTGGCTCTGCGGGGTTCGTCGCTGTGGGAAAACGACGCTCGCCCAAAGCCTCGGCTCCAAGCGAACGCTCTATGTGAACTGTGACCTGCCAACGACGGAAGACATGGTCCGCGACCCCCAGGTCTTCTTCCGCTCCGTCGGCAAGCCCGTGGTGGTCTTTGACGAGATCCACCAACTGCGGGACCCGGCCCGCGTGCTGAAGATCGGAGCCGACGCGTTTCCGAAGCTGAAGATCCTGGCGACGGGTTCATCGACGCTCGCCGCCAGCAAGAAGTTCCGCGACACGTTGACGGGGCGAAAGCGGACGATCCACATGCTCCCTGTCCTGTTGGAGGAACTTCCAGCCTTCGGCGTGACCCTGAACGATCGGCTCTTTCGCGGCGGTCTGCCGTCGGCGCTGCTCGCCGACGCCAAGACTCCGGCGTTCTACCGGGAGTGGCTGGACTCGTTCTTCGCGCGCGACATCCAGCGCCTCTTCGGGTTCCGGGACATCAATCGGTTCAACGCCTTTTTCGAATACGTCCTGCGTCAGAGCGGCGGCCAGTTCGAAGTGACGTCGGCCGCGAGGGATCTCGGCATCACGCGGCCCACCGTCGAGAGCCATCTGCGCGCGCTGGAAATCACGCACGCGGCGTCGGTGGTCCGCCCATTCCACGGCGGCGGGCAGAATGAGCTGGCCAAGCAGCCCAAGGTCTACGGGTTCGACACCGGGATGGTGAGCTTCGCGCGCGGGTGGGACCCGCTCCGGCGCGACGACCTCGGCGTCCTCTGGGAGCATCTCGTACTCGAACATCTGCAGGCGCACTTTCCACAGACGCCCGTTCTCTATTGGCGGGACAAGGCCCAACGCGAGCTCGACTTCGTGCTCGCGCATCGGCGGAATGCCGTGGATGTCGTCGAGTGCAAGTGGGACCCGGCCGCGTTCGACGTCGCGGCGCTCCGCGTGTTTCGCGGGTACTACCCGAACGGCCGGAACTACCTCGTCACGCCGTCTGGCGATCCGACCTACACCAGGCAGTTCGGGAGACTGGACGTGCGCGTCTGCACGCCGACCGAGCTGCACGCGTAGGCGACACGGCATCGCTCCAGCCGGATCGATGGCCCGATGTGACGGTGGCGTCGAGACGCTGGAAAGGCCCGTCCATCTCGACTCTGATTCAGCCGGCGCAGTCGTTCAGTCGTCTTCCGGCAGAACGTACCGCTCTTTGGGCGTCAAGTCCTTGGGCTGGACGAATCCGACCTGGCGCCTTCTCGCATCGGTTCTCAGGATCCAGGCGATGTCTTCCATTTCGCGGATGGATGCGTGCTGCCTGCTGACGTGATCGGTGCAGAAGTTAACGGCGAAGGTGATCCGGTTATGGCCGGACGTCAGCATGCCGCACTCCACGATTTCGTCCCGAAGGCGAACGCCCTTCGCGACGATCGAGTGCCGACAACTGAGGCACAGAGACGGCTCGCCCGGGCGTGCGGTGCTGCCCTCAATCTTGATGCGCATCGACATGTCCTCCTACAGGTGCGTCATGCAACACCTCCTTTTTGCGAGCATGTGACGACGATGCCATCGTCGAACGACGCGAGTCAAGTGGTGGGGGCGTGGTGTGGGGCCGAGATGCTCACCGCCCCGATCGTGGCGGAAGCGACGCGGGATCTTGGCTCACGGCTCCATGCCGGCAGCCGTGAGCGCAGCAAGGCCGCGGCCCAACGGCCCGGACCCGGCGGCGCTTGAGAGCTGTTCAGCGCCGCGGGTCAGGCCCGAAGGTGACCTTGCCGGAGGAGGGCCCCTCGCGCTCCCACGGTCCGCGCGGGTTGGGTCATTGACGACGATGATGCCGGGTGGGATAATCCCACCATGATCGTGACACTGGATGCGAAACGCCGACTCACTGTTCCCACCTCGCTGGCCCCGGCTGTGCCGGGCGAGTACTTCGACGCCCGCTTTGACCCTGAGGAAGACGCGATTGTCTTTCGCCGACTTCCCGCACACGGGGATTGGTTCACCATCCTCACGGAATGCCCCGTCAGCATGGACGACCTGCCCGTGCGCCGCCGTGAGCCCGCTCGGAGAAGAAAGCTGTGAGCTGGTTGCTCGACACTGACGTCCTCTCACAACCAGCCAAGCGTCACGGCGATCGTAAGGTGATCGCGTGGCTGCAGCGTGAGAAGGACCGGTGCTACACAAGCGCCATCGTCATCGCGCAACTGGCCTATTGGGTCCGCACGAAACAGGGACGTCAACGGGAACAGTTACAGGCGTGGCTCACGCGGCTGGTTGACGCGATGCAGGGCCGCATCCACGGGTTCAACGTGTCGGTGGCGCACGTCTGGGCGGAACAAGAGTACCTGCTCGCAAAAGCCAGCCATCGCATGCCCGTGGAGGACAGCTACATCGCGGCCACGGCCCGCCGGCACGGATTGACGATCGTGACCGGAAACGACCAGGACTTCCGCCGGCCGGGATTGAAGGTGCTGAATCCATTCACCGAACTTCCCGACGAGAAGTAGGCTCGGGGTGTGCCTCCGGCAGCAACCGGGCCGCAGCGCTGGCGTACCGAACGGAATTGCCGGATTGATCCGGTTCAGAGAATGAAGAGGGGGTCCACCTTCGCGCCTCCGCTCTTCGAGCTTCGGCGTCGGAAGCGAACCCCCACACTCTTGCGAGTGCCAGCCCCTCAAGCTGGCGAAATAGGTATGCACACATGATCAGACGCGGACTGTATTGACGGATCCTGATCACACGTGATCTCAAGCGTGCGCCCGTGACGACTTTATTCGCACATATTCGCACACGCTGGGAGCCGCGCTCAGAGACATCACGCCCGGGCTGGAGATTCTCTCGCTTTCACGGATTTCGTGAATGCCAGGACCAGGGCGGCTATCCCGTTGACATCTCAACCGGCGTTGGGACAGCGGGCCGGAGAGCGTCCCTACCGGCTTGTGCAAGGAGAGCCACGCGGAGCCACGTGCCGCTGTCGGTATGGTTCCCTCGGCCACGCGCCTTGTCCGCCGTCGCCCGTCGTGAGCCGGTGCAGGGACCTGTGGACCTTGGGCGCAGAGCCGATCGGGGGGGCGCGGGCAGCGTCGTCTGAGGGGTCTTCTGTGTACCTGGTGAGCCGCGCCCCGCTAATCCGGCCTGTCGTCCGGCGTCAGGTAAACTATCAGGCGTCGCGGGTCGTAGGTTCCATAGTCAGGGGGTTGCGTTTTGGGTGGAGATCGCGGGTGAGGAGCGCGTGGGTGCGGCCGTTACGACGAATCGCGTCGTTGAGGCTGACGGCTGTCTCCGCGGCCCCCTCCCTCGATTCGCCCGACCGCGGCATAGATCGTTCCAACGGCTCGCACTCGAATTCGCGAGCCTTTACCCCGCCACAACTGTCCATCGGATTGCTTGGAGCCCATCTGTGTTCATGATTCCTCCGCACGTTCTCGAGGATGTGAGCGTCGCTCGTCGGTTCGGCCTCCCTTGTCTCGCGTTTCTGGCGGTTTCGCTGCTGGCGATCGGCTGCAACGGAACCCCGGCCCAAAGCACAGGGAGCGGCGGTCGCGGTGGACGTGGGGGCCGCGGTGGTGGCGGTGCTCCGCAACCGGTCGTTACCGCCAAGGTCTCTCAGAAGAACGTGCCGGTCGACATCGCCGCGGTCGGGAACGTCGAGGCCTACACCACCGTTTCTGTCCGCTCGCAGGTTACCGGCCAGCTGCAGAGGGCTTTCTTCCAAGACGGCGACGTGGTGAAGAAGGGCGACCGGCTTTTCACGATCGACCCCCGGCCGCTCGAGGCGGCCCTGAAGCAGGCCGAGGCCACATTCGTCCGGGATCAGGCGCTGCTCAACCAGGCAGAAGCGCAGATCGCTCGTGACGGCGCCAACGCGGAATATCAGCAGATCGCGGCCGAACGCCAGGCGCAGTTGGTCGCCAGAGGCCTTCTGTCGAAGGACGCCGGTGACCAGTCTCGTGCTGCAGCCGACGCAACGCTCGGGACAATCAAAGCCGACAAGGCGGCGTTCGAAAGCGCGAAGGCGCAGCTCGCCGTGCAGCAGTCGGTGGTCGACAACGCCAAGGTCCTGCTCAGCTATACGGACATCCGCGCGACAATCGATGGCCGAACCGGCAGCAACACCGTCAGGCCCGGCAACCTCGTCACCGCCAACTCCACCGAGCTCGTGACGGTTTCCCAGCTGCAGCCGGTGTATGTCACGTTTGCGGTCCCGGCCGTGCACCTGCCAACTATCAAGGGTCACGCCGGCGCCGACCAGCTGATGGTCATGGCGACAACGCCTGAAGTCGGCGGCCAGCCGATCGAGGGACGCCTGACGTTTGTTGACAACGCAGTCGATCAGACGACCGATACGATCAAGCTCAAGGCGACGTTTCCCAACCACGATCTCCGGCTGTGGCCTGGTCAGTTCACTCGCGTGAGCCTGCGGCTCACAACGCTCATGAACGCGACGGTCATTCCGAGCCAGGCCGTTCAGACCGGCCAGAACGGTCAGTTTGTCTTCGTCGTCACGCGTGACGCCACCGTGGAACAGCGCCCCATCACCGTCGCCCAGCGGATGGGCGAAGTGGTCGTCGTCGGCAAGGGGGTATCCGTCGGCGAGACGATCGTAACGGAGGGCCAGCTTCGTCTTGAGCAAGGGACACGCGTGCAGAGCTCGGATGGCGTTGGCGCGGCCGGGGCGGGCGCGAGCGGAGGTCGGAGCGGCCGTGGCCGGGGCGGGCGGGGTGGTCGCGGCCGAGGAAGCGATGGGCGGAGTGGAACAGGCCGGCAGGGCGCTCAATAGGGCGGCGCCGTGAATATCTCCGAAACGTTCATCCGGCGTCCGATCGCCACCAGCCTGCTGATGGCTGCGATCGCCCTGTTCGGCGTCGTGGCGTACCGAGAGTTGCCGATCAGCGACTTGCCGACCGTAGAGTATCCAACGATCAGCGTGCAGGCCAGCCTGCCCGGCGGCGACCCGGTCACGATGGCGGCGGCGGTCGCCAGCCCGCTCGAAAGACAGTTCACGACGATCGCGGGCATCGACGAGATGACCTCGCGTAGTGGCACGGGCAGTAGCTCCGTCACGCTGACCTTCGACCTGAACCGCGACATCGAGAGCGCGGTTACCGACGTGCAGACGGCCATCGCTGCAGCGATGCCCCTGCTGCCGCCCACATTGACGGCGCCACCTTCGTTCCGCAAGCAGAACCCGGCCGATCAGCCGATCCTGCAGATCAACCTGACCTCCGATACCCTCGACATGACGACGGTCGACGAGTACGCGGAAGACGTCCTGGCCCCGCGCATTTCCACGGTGACCGGAGTCGCCCAGGTCAACGTGCAGGGCGCCGCGAAGTATGCCGTGCGGGTCCAGGTGGATCCCGACAGGCTGCAGGCGCAGAAGATAGGCATCAACGAAATCGACACCGCCCTGCAGAATTGGAATGTGACGCAACCCACCGGACAGCTGTTCGGGCCACTGGCCACTTACAGCATCGCGGCCAAGGGGCAGCTCAACAACGCCGACGAATTCGGGCGAATTGTCGTCTCGTACCGCAACGGCCGGGCCGTACGGCTGAATCAGGTCGCCAACGTGATCGACAGCGTCCAGAGCGTCACGCAGCGGGCGTGGTACATCACGAAGGACGCCTATCAGCGCTCCATCACCCTCGAGGTGTTGAAACAGCCTGGCACCAACGTGATCGAGGTGGCCGACGCGGTTCGTGCCGTGCTGCCGGAGCTCCAGAGCCAGTTGCCGCCCTCGGTGCACATCGTGATCCGCCAGGATCGTTCGGTGAACATCCGGGCGGCATTCAGGGACATCCGCGTGACGATGCTCATCACGCTCATTCTGGTGGTCGGCGTCATCTATCTGTTCCTTCACAACGCCTCGGCGACGCTCATCCCGGCGCTGGCGCTGCCGTTCTCGATTCTGGGCACCTTCGCCGTCATGCAGATGCTGCACTACAGCCTCGACAATCTGTCGATGATGGCGCTCATCCTTTCGGTCGGATTCGTCGTGGACGATGCGATTGTGATGCTCGAGAACGCCGTCCGCCACATGGAGGCCGGCGAGTCTCCGTTGCACGCGGCGCTATCGGGCTCCAGGGAGATTGCCTTCACGATCGTGACGATGACCGTCTCGCTGGCGGCGGTGTTCATCCCGCTCCTGTTCATGGGCGGCATCCTCGGCCGGCTCTTCCGCGAGTTTGCGGTGACCATCACGAGCACGGTGCTCATCTCCGGCATTGTCTCGATCACGCTCACGCCGATGCTCTGCAGCCGGTTCCTGCGCGTGGTCCTGACCAAACGCGGGTTCGCGGGGTTCATGGATCGGTGGTTCGATCGGCTGCGCTCGGCGTACGGACGGAGCCTGAGGCTGGTCCTCCGGCACCGGCTCGCGATGCTCGGCGTGTTCGTGGCCGTGCTCGGCGCCAGCGTAGAAATGTTCGGGATTGTCCCGAAGGGATTCATCCCTGACACGGACAACGACTCGTTGAGCGTCATGGTCCAGGCGGCGCAGGGCACCTCGTTCTACGAACAGGTCGGATACGTCCGGCAGATCGCCGACGTGATCCGGCCGAACCCGTTTGTCGTTGCGCAGATGGCCAACGCGGGCGGCGGCGGCCCCGGCGGCGGGTTCAACATCCAATTGACGCCGCGCGCCACCCGGAACATGACGGCGCAGCAGATCGCGCAGCAGCTCCGGGGACCCCTCGGCCGCTTCCCGGGGTTCCGCGCCTTCGTCAACGTGCCGGCCTCGCTCCAGATTGGCGGCTTCCGGGGCAACAGCAGCTTCAACGTCAACGTCCAGAGCCTCAACTACGACGAGCTCTACGAGTGGGCACCGCGACTGGAGCAGGCCATCGGCGAACTATCCTCGATCCAGGACGTGTCGGACAACATGGAGATGAAGAGTCCGCGCGTGAACATGACCATCGATCGGGACAAGGCGGCAGCCATCGACCTGAACGCGACGCAGATCACGCAGACGCTCTCCGACGGCTTCGGCCAGAAGCTGGTCGGCACCATCTATGGCGATCGGACCCAGTACCGCGTGCTGCTGGAGCTGGATCCGAAATATCAGGAACGGCCCGAGTCGCTGAGGAAAATCTCGTTCAGGACCCCGCAGGGCGCGCTGGTCCCGCTCGAAGAGGTGATCAACATCAAGGAAGACGTAGGGCCGCAGAGCGTCAATCACTTCGGTCAGCTGCCGGCCGTGAATATCTCGTTCTCGCTGAAGCCGGGCGTGTCGCTGGGCACCGCCATCGACCAGATCAACCAAGTCTCCCGCCAGGTGCTGCCGGCCACGGTGACGACGAGCTTCCAGGGGTCGGCCAAGGTGTTTCAGTCGTCGCTGGCCAATCTCAACCTCCTGTTCTTCATCGCGATCGGCGTGGTGTACATCGTCCTCGGCATGCTCTACGAGAGCTATATCCACCCGATCACGATTCTCTCCGGCCTCCCGTCGGCGGCCCTCGGCGGCCTGCTGACACTGTGGCTGTTCGGCAACGAGCTGAACATCTACTCGTATGTGGGTCTCATCCTGCTCATCGGTCTGGTGATGAAGAACGCGATCATGCAGATCGACTTCGCGCTCGAGGCCGAGCGCCAGCAGGAGATGACGCCGACCGACGCCATCTACCAGGGCTGCATCGTCCGATTCCGCCCGATCATGATGACGACCATGGCCACGCTGCTCGGCGCGCTGCCGATCGCGCTTGGATTCGGCGCCGGTGGCGAGGCGCGGCGGCCGCTGGGGATTGCGGTGGTCGGCGGCCTGATCGTCTCGCAGGTCATCACGCTCTATCTCACACCGGTCGTGTATACCTACATGGCCACCTGGGTCAAAACGAGCAGAATTCAGGCGACCAGCGCCTCCGCCGCGCGTGGCTAAGGGGATTCGTGAACATCTCTGAAGGATTCATCAAACGGCCCATCGCGACCAGTCTGCTCATGGCCGCGATCGCCCTGTTCGGCCTGGTGGCGTATCGGGCGTTGCCGGTCAGCGACCTGCCCAACGTCGACTTCCCGACGCTGCTCGTCACGGCGCAGTTGCCCGGCGCCAATCCGGAGACGATGGGCGCGTCGGTGGCGACGCCGCTCGAAAACCAGTTCTCGACCATCTCCGGGCTCGAGCAGATGACCTCGGTGAACTCGCTCGGCTCGACGCAGATCACGCTCGAATTCGCGCTGGACCGGAGCCTGGACGGCGCGGCGGTCGATGTGCAGGGCGCCATCACGCAGGCCTCGCGCCTGCTCCCGCAGGGCATGCCGACGCCGCCGGTCTTCACCAAGGTCAATCCGGCCGACCAGCCCATCCTGTATCTGGTCGTCACCTCGACGACGCTCCCGCCGTGGACCCTCGACGAATACGCCGAAACGCGGATCGCGCAGCGGATCTCGCAGGTCAGCGGCGTCGCGCAGGTGCAGGTGCTCGGCGGCCAGAAGTACGCCATGCACGCGCAGCTCGATCCCTACGCGCTGGCGGCACGCCAGATCGGGATCAACGAGGTCGAAGCGGCGCTTCGGAATTGGAACGTCAACGTCCCGACCGGATCGATCATCGGCCCGCACCAGGTGTTCACGCTGCAGGC
The DNA here is from genome assembly GCA_026393675.1 of Acidobacteriota bacterium. Lineage (NCBI taxonomy): Bacteria > Pseudomonadati > Acidobacteriota > Acidobacteriota bacterium. The sequence continues at coordinate 65,536 of JAPKZQ010000019.1, forward strand.
GAGCGGACAGCTGATGAACGCCGACCAGTACCGGAACCAGATTATCTCGTACCGGAACAACTCGCCCGTCCGGCTCGAGCAGCTCGGCGCGATCGTCGACGGGGTCGAGGACCAGCGCACGGGGTCGTGGTACTACACGTCCGACCTCAAGCAAAGCGCCATCACGCTGGGGATTCAGCGCCAGCCCGGGACCAATACGATTGCGGTCTCAGACGCCGTCAAAGAGCTCTTGCCGCGGCTGCGCGCCGAACTGCCCGCCAGCGTTCACATGAACATGCTGTACGACCGCGCCAACACGATCCGGGAGTCGTATCGCGACGTGCAGTTCACGATGGGGCTGACCCTGGCGCTGGTGATCCTGGTCATCTTCGTGTTCCTGCGGAACGTCCGGGCGACGGCGATTCCGAGCCTCGCGCTGCCGTTTTCGATCATCGGCACCTTCTCGGTGATGTACTTCCTGAACTACAGCCTCGACAACCTGTCGATGATGGCGCTCATCCTCTCGGTCGGGTTCGTCGTGGACGATGCGATCGTGATGCTGGAGAACATCTATCGGCACGTCGAGATGGGCCAGGAGCCGCTCGAGGCGTCGTTTGTCGGAGCCCGCGAAATCGGCTTCACGATCGTGTCGATGACGCTCTCGCTGGCGGCCGTCTTCATTCCCGTGCTCTTCATGGGCGGGGTGCTCGGTCGGCTGTTCCGCGAGTTCTCGGTCACCATCTGCGTCGCGATTCTCATCTCCGGCGTGGTGTCGGTGACCTTGACGCCGATGCTCTGCAGCCGTTTCCTGAAGAAGCCGCGCACGCGCGGCGAGGACGGGGGACGCCCGCGTTTCTATGAGGTGACCGAGCGCGCGTTCAAGTCGTGGCTCAATGGCTACGACCGGACGCTGCAGATCGTCATGCGGCATCGTGCGGCGACCATGGTCGCCTTCGTCGTGATGCTCGTGTCGACAGGCATCCTCTTCGTCGTCGTGCCCAAGGGCTTCATTCCAGACCAGGACGCCTCCCAGATCGCCGTCGTCACGGAGGCCGCGCAAGGCACGTCCTATGGCAAGCTCGTCGAGTACCAGGACCGCGTCGCCGACATCATCAGGCGTGACCCCAATGTCGAGGGGCTGGTGTCGACAATCGGCGGCAGCGCCTCGATGGCGCTGGGCGGGCCGAACCTCGGGCAGATCGTGGTGACGCTGAAGCCGCATAACGAGCGGAGGCTCTCGGTCGGCGAGCTCATCGAGAAGCTGCGACCGCAGGTCGATCAGGTCGTCGGCATGCACGTCTTCATGCAGAATCCGCCGACCATTCGCATCGGCGCCCAGGTCAGCAAGAGCCTGTACCAATTCTCGATGCAGTCGCCCGACAAGAACGCGCTGTACGCCGCCGCCCGCACGCTGCGATCGGCGCTGGCGGCGCTTCCCGGCCTCCAGGACGTGACGAGCGACCTTCAGGTGAGCAGCCCGCAGGTCAGCGTCGAGATCGATCGCGACAAGGCCGCGGCGCTCGGCGTGACCGCCAACCAGATCGAAAACGCGTTCTACGACGCGTACGGTCCGCGCTGGGTCTCGACGATCTACGGGTCGGTCAACGAGTACAAGGTCCTGCTCGAGCTGGCGCCCGAGTTCCAGCAGGACCCGAGCGCCCTCTCGCTGCTCTACTTCAAGGGCGGTGGGGTGAACAGTCCGGTGGTCCCGCTCGACACGCTGGCGACACTGACGCAGCAGGTCGGCCCGCAGACCGTGAACCACTACGGTCAGTTGCCGGCCGTCACCGTGTCGTTCGGGATCGCGCCGGGCGCGTCGCTCGGCGACGTGCTGAGCCGGGTGCGGCAGGTGACGCTGGACACCGTGCCCGACGGCGTCACGGGTCAGTTCCAAGGTGCGGCCGCCGCGTTCCAGGGTGCGCTCTCGAACCTCGCCGTGCTGCTCGTCATCGCCGTGCTCGTCGTGTATATCGTGCTCGGCATCCTCTACGAGAGCTACATCCACCCGCTGACGATTCTGTCAGGCCTGCCCTCAGCTGCCTTCGGCGCCCTGCTCACCCTGATCCTCTTCCACATGGATCTGAACATCTACGCCTTTGTCGGCATGATCATGCTGATCGGCATCGTCGAAAAGAATGCCATCATGCAGATCGATTTCGCGCTGGAAGCCGAGCGGAACGGGCTGTCGTCGGAGGAGGCGATCTATCGAGGGTGCCTGATCCGGTTCCGCCCGATCATGATGACCACGATGGCCGCGGCTCTGGGCGCGGTGCCGATCGCGGTGGGATACGGGGCGGGCGGAGAAGCCCGGCGCCCGCTCGGCCTGGTCGTCGTCGGCGGGTTGGCGTTCTCGCAGATCGTGACGCTCTATCTCACGCCGGTCTTCTTCACCTACATGGCGCAGTTGCAGACCTGGCTGAGGCGCGGTCGGACGGTTCCGCAGGCGCAGTCCGTCGTGGTGGGGGAATAGGCAGGCCTGCGTCAGCCTCGGTGGCGCGCTGGTGTCGCGTACCGCCGAATCCGCTGCCGGTGGCAGCCAGTCGCTCGAGCGCAACGCTGGCATCGGAATCGGCAACCCCAAAGACCTCCGCCGTCACGTCGCGACGGCGGCGAGGGTGCCCGCCTTGAAGCAGGTTTTGTCCCCCCAGCTTCTCTCCACGAACGAAACGATGCCGGCGGCGATCTCTTCGAGCCCGCTGCGGTCCCGGTTGTACACGGCGTGATAATGCGTCAAGTCACGGACCGACGCGCGCAGGTAGCTTTCGATGAATGCGTCGCGCTTCTGGTGGTACTCCCGCAGCATCTCGGCGGCCTCCTTCTCGGAGATCTTCAGGCGCTGAGCCGTCGAGGAGACGCAGAACGCGTCGCTCGCATCGAGACGGAAGTGATAGCAGTTCTTGAGGTGCCGGGTCAGGATGGCGCCTCCGCGGCCGACGATGATCGCGTTGCCAGCCCCGGCGATCTGCACCAGGTGCCACGCCAGGCGGCGGAAGGCCTCGTCGTGCGTGACGTGACCAGGGAACACGAAACCCAGGGAGTCGTCGGCGCGCCTGGACGACCCCAGGTCCTCGAGGAACTCCATGGAGAGGTGCTCGGCTTGGCTCACCCGCTCAAGGAGCGCCTTGTCGTAGATGATCCAGGGTTCCTCGCAGGCGGCGTCGAGCAGTTCCTTGAGCCGCAGGGCCAGAGGAAACGCCTCGCAGCCGTACTTGCGCGAGATGGTGATGGTCGCGCCCGGCGGCGGCGCTTCGGCGTCCTTGCGTTTGTCCTTGACGGAGATCCACGCGGAAAGGCGCCGCTCGACGCTTGGGAGGAGGGAATCTTGGGACTTGGTCATGGTGTCCTCCGTCCGCCGCCCGTGTAGACCGTTGCTGAGCAAAATGTAGCACGACGGCGGACATGGGGAGGTCAGGGGTTTGAGGGGCAAATCTTGGCACGTGGGACGGCTGAGGGCTCTTCACGTTCCTGCGAACCTCTCCGGGGCTAATCGGCTCGGCTACCCCCGAATTGGCCGGAACGAGACGGAGGATTGGCTAGGCGATGGTCCGCCTCCGTCGCGGTCCAGGTGGCACGCTACTTCCCGCCACTACGGCGGGACAGCCTTCGCGACTAGCTGGCTTGCCCAGCCGAAGCTCGACCGAGGAGTATGGCAAGCCGAGGTCGAGCGAAGGCTGGTGCGGAAGGGGGGATTCGAACCCCCACACTCTTGCGAGTGCCAGCCCCTCAAGCTGGTGCGTCTGCCAGTTCCGCCACTTCCGCGAGGAGGGCTACCGTACTTTACTTCTTGACGGGCGCCGGCGGCGGGGCCGCGGGCGCGCTCTGACCAGCCGGCAGCTTGATGCCGCTCAGCGCCGTGCCCGAACCCTTCTGCCAGAAAATGGCCAGGGCGAGCGAGCCGGCCATGAACAGCACCGCCATCACGGCCGTCGCTCGCGTGAGCAACGTCGCGCCGGACCGTGCGCCAAACGCTGTCTGGCTGCTGCTGCCTCCGAACGCCGCCGCGATGTCGCCCGCGCGGCCCTGCTGCAGCAGCACGACCACCAGCAGGAACAGACATACCAGCACGTACAGAGTGATCAACACGTAATACAGCATCCAACTATTATACCCAAGGATGGCCCGGCCGTGAGTCTCGAACACGAATTCGCCGGGGATCGGGGCCTAATAACTCAGAACGGCCGCGCAGTCGACGAATTTCCTGGGACCGCCGGGCTCCAGCCCGGCTCGCGTTACGGCCACGCTGGAGCGTGGCGATCCCAGGGGGCCTGTCAATCCTGTCCGTTGAGTTCCCCCTCCAGTTCGACCATACTTTCGAGCGTTTCCGATTGACGGGGGAGTACTCGCGCAATGAAACTGATTCGATTCGGCCATCCGGGCAAGGAGCGGCCGGGCGTTCAACTGTCCGACGGCACGCGTATCGATGTCACGGCCTTCGGCGCCGATTATGACGAAGCGTTCTTCGGTGGCGGCGGCATCGCGGCACTCCGCAAGTGGCTGGCCCAGAAGGACGCGTCCTGTCCGCGCGTGGATTCGACCGTGCGGCTTGGCGCCCCGCTCGCGCGTCCCAGCAAGATCATCTGTATCGGCCTGAACTACCGGGACCACGCGGCGGAAAGCGGCATGGAGCTGCCGAAAGAACCGGTGCTGTTCTTCAAGTCCACCACGGCGCTCTGCGGGCCCAACGATCCGCTTATCATTCCGCGCGGCGCCACGAAGGTCGATTGGGAAGTGGAACTCGCCGTCGTGATCGAGCGCACGGCCCGCTACGTCGATCCCGTCAACGCGATGGACTACGTTGCCGGCTACGCGCTGCACAACGATTACTCGGAGCGCGCGTTCCAGCTGGAGCGCGGCGGTCAGTGGGTCAAAGGCAAGAGCGCCGATACGTTCGCGCCGCTTGGGCCGTTTATCGCAACCCGCCACGAAATGCCTGACCCGATGAAACTGGACATGTGGCTGCACGTCAACGGCGAGGTCCGCCAGAAGGGCACCACCGCCAACATGGTGTTCGATGTGCCGTTTCTCGTGGCCTACATCAGTGAGTTCATGACGCTGTTGCCTGGAGACGTCATCAGCACGGGCACGCCCGCCGGCGTGGGCCTCGGCTTCAAGCCTCCGATCTACCTCAAGGCCGGCGACGTCGTGGAGTTGGGCATCGACGGCCTCGGCAGTTCTCGGCAGGAGGTCAAGCCCTCGGTGTGAGGAAACTGGGGCCTGGCCCCGCTTCGCGTGGCTGGCTGGATTCCGGCTTTCGCCGGAATGACGAATCGAGGGTTGTAGGGGCGCGATTCATTGCGCCCGGGGGCTCGGGAAAGGCGGAGTTGGAGTCAGACCCCAATTACTGGCGGCATCCGGAGATGATGTCGAAAAACGACTGAGCCTTGAGGCTGGCCCCGCCGACCAGCGCGCCGTCCACATCGGGTAGGGCCATCAACTCCCGGATGTTGTCGGGCTTGACGCTGCCTCCATAGAGGATGTGGCACTGGTCCGCGCTCTCCGGCGTGAACCGGTCGCGGAGCCATCCGCGAATGTGGGCGTGGGCGTCGCCCGCCTGCTGCGGCGTCGCGTTGCGTCCGGTGCCGATAGCCCAGACGGGCTCATACGCGATGACCAGTGCGGCCACCTGCGGGGGCTTGAGGCCGCCAAGCGCCTCGTCAAGCTGCCGGTCGAGGACCTCGGTCGTGCGATTGGCGTCCCGTTCCTCGAGCGTCTCGCCAATGCATACGATGGCGGTCAGGTCGGCTGCCAGCGCAGCCAGCAGTTTCTTGTGCACGGTCTCGCCGGTGTCACCAAAGAGCCGCCGGCGCTCCGAGTGGCCGATGATCACGTAGCCCGCGCCAGCGTCCTTGATCATCCCGGCGCTGACCTCGCCGGTAAACGCGCCTTCGCGTTCCCAGTACAGATCCTGGGCGGCAATGCCGATCCGGCTGTTGCGCGCCGCGTCGGCGGCGGCCTGGATCGCGGGGAACGGCGGCGCCACGACGATCTCCGCGTCGGTGACGCCGCTGACCAGTGCCCGGAGTTCGTGGAGGTAGGCGACCGTCTCGCCGACGGTTTTGAACATCTTGAAGTTGGCCGCGACGAAAGGAATACGCATAAGGATAATCTTTCTTACCGATCCGTGAGCGCCTCCACGCCGGGTAACTTGCGCCCGCCAAGGAACTCGAGCGACGCGCCGCCGCCCGTCGAGATGTGCGTGATGCGGTCGGTGACGCCCGCCTTCGCGACGGCCGATACGGAATCGCCGCCGCCGATGATGGTCGTGCCGTTCACCCCGGCCACTGCCCTGGCGACCGCCGTCGTGCCGGCATCAAACGGGCTCGTTTCGAACACCCCCATCGGGCCGTTCCACACCACGGTCTTCGCCGTCTTGATCAGGCCTGTGTAGCGCTCCACAGTCTTCGGCCCGATATCCAGACCCATCCGATCGCCGATGGCCGCATCGGTCACATTCAGCGTCTCGGTCGCCACCCCCGCCGCGATCTTCGCGGCCACGACGTGATCCACCGGCAACTCGAGCAGGATCTTCATCTCGGCTGCGCGTTTCACAATCTCCCGAGCGGCATCGAGCTTGTCGTCCTCGACCAGCGACTTGCCGACCGGCAGCCCCTGGGCCTTGAAGAAGGTGTACGCCATCGCGCCGCCGATGAGCAGCGCGTCCACGCGACCAAGGAAGTTCTCGATGACCTCGATCTTGTCCGAGACCTTTGCTCCACCGAGGATCGCGACAAACGGGCGCTCCGGCGATTCGAGGGCGTGGCCAAGGTACTTAAGTTCGTCTTCCATCAGGAAGCCCGCGGCGGCTCGCGGCATCAACCGGGCCATCCCTTCGGTCGACGCGTGCGCGCGATGGCTCGAACCAAAAGCGTCGTTCACGTAAGTGTCCGCCAACTCCGCCAGTTGCTTCGCGAATGCGGGGTCGTTCTTCTCCTCCTGCGGGTGGAACCGGACATTCTCCAGCAGCACGACGCGATTGCCTGCGGCCTGGGCCTGCGCGATCGCCTGGCGGGCCGGCTCACCCACACAGTCGTCGGCGAACGTGACGGCGCGGCCGAGGAGCGTCGCCAGGTGCTCACCAACAGGCTTCAGACTGAACTCCGGGCTCGGCCCTCCCTTGGGCCGGCCAAGATGTGACGCCAGAATCACGGTCGCGCCATGCTCGAGCGCGTAGGTGATGGTCGGCAACGACGCTCGGATGCGCGTGTCATCCTTGATGCGCCCTTCCTTGATGGGCACATTGAAGTCGACGCGGATGAAGACACGCTTGCCCTGGAGGTCGAGATCACGGATGGATAGCTTCGCCATATGACACACCCCGAATCCCGAACACCGCTTCTCTGGGTTCTCCCGAGAGCCCCGTGCCAGCGGGACAGCGGTTCCTCCGCGTCCCCGCTCACACAAGCCGGCAAAACATGCCTTGCCAGGACATGTTGCCGACCTTACGAACGGGGCCCCTATCCCCCAGCTTGTCTTGGCCCTCCCGGCACGTTTTGCGAACTGACGCTGTCGGCTTGGTTCGAGGGGCCGCTCCGGAAGCCGCCTTCCCGCCGGCATCAAGGCTCTGTGCAGCTCCGCCCAAACCCCGAACCCCAAACCCCGAATCCCGCTATATCCCTCGGCTCGCCATGTACATCAACAGGTCGATGCACCGCTTTGAGTAGCCCCACTCGTTGTCGTACCACGAGAGGATCTTTACGAAGTCGCCGTCCATCACCTTGGTGTACGCCGAGTCGACGATGGAGGAATTCGGATTGCCGCGGAAGTCGATCGACACGAGCGGCGCATCCTCAACCGCGAGGATGCCCTTGAGTGGTCCGGCCGCCGCGGCGCGGAACGCCGCGTTCACTTCGTCGGCGGTCGTCTTCTTCTCGAGCAGCGCGGACAGGTCGACTACCGACACATTCGGCGTCGGCACGCGCATCGAGAACCCGTCCAGCTTGCCCTTCAGCGCGGGCAGCACTTCGCCGACGGCCTTGGCGGCTCCCGTCGTCGTCGGAATCATCGACAGCGCCGCCGCGCGTGCCCGCCGCAGGTCTTTGTGCGGCAGGTCGAGCAACCGCTGGTCGTTGGTGTAGGAGTGGATGGTGGTCATCCAGCCTTTCCTGATGCCGAAACGTTCGTGCAGCACCTTCGCGACGGGCGCCAGGCAGTTGGTCGTGCACGACGCGTTCGAGATGACCACGTGCTTGGCCGGGTCGTACTGCTCGTGGTTAACACCCATCACGAAGGAGCCGTCCGGGCCGGTTGCCGGCGCCGTGATGATCACGCGCTTCGCCCCGCCGGCCACGTGCTTGGTGGCATCGTCATGCTTCGTGAACAAGCCGGTCGACTCGAAGACGACATCCACGCCGAGGTCCTTCCACGGCAGCAGCGCCGGGTCCTTCTGCGACAGCACCTTGAACGTGTCGCCATTGACACTGATCCAGCCATCACCGGCTTCGATCGTCGCGGTCAGGTTGCCAAGGATCGAGTCATACTTCAGCAGGTGCGCGAGCGTCTTCGTGTCGGTAATGTCGTTGACCGCCACAAAATCGATGTCCCGATTTCCCAGTGCCGCCCGGACGAGATTGCGGCCGATCCGGCCAAACCCGTTGATTCCGACTTTGATCGCCATCGCGTGCCTCCAAGGGTGCAAAAGTTGATTGTACTGAACGCGTTGCGGCAGGGTCAAACACGCGTGGTATCTTGGTTCGGCTTATGTACGCGTTCTACAGCGTGGCGACCCTGCTCGTCTTCGTCGTGGCGATGCCGTACTTTGTCTACCAGGCCATTCGCTACCGGAAGTACATCGGCAGCCTGCCTGAGCGGCTGGGCTTCCTGCCGCTGTCGCTCAATCTCGACCGGGACCGCTCGATCTGGATTCACGCGGTGTCGGTGGGTGAGGCGCTCACGGCGCGGGCCATCGCGGGCGAACTCAAGGAGCGATATCCCGGTCTTCGGCTCTTCGTGTCGACGACGACGATGACCGGCCAGGAGGTGGCCCGCCGTAGCTTCCAGATGGCCGACGGCATCTTCTATTTTCCGTTCGACCTGTCGTTCATCGTGAATCGGGTGCTCACGGTTCTTCGGCCGCGCCTGTTCGTCATGATGGAAACGGAACTCTGGCCGAACCTGTTGCGCGCGTGCCACGAGCGCGGCGTCAAGACCATCGTGATCAATGGCCGCATCTCGGCGCGGTCGTACCCGCGGTACCGGCTCGTGCGGCCGCTGTTCAGGCGTGTGCTGGCGCTAGTGGACCGTTTCTGCGTGCAGGGCGAGGAGACGGCCGGGCGGCTGATTGAACTGGGTGCACCGGCCGGGCGCATCACGATTACGGGGAGCCTCAAGTTCGATTCGCTGCACGCGACGGGTGGCGCGGCGGCGTTTGGCAGAGGCGCCGAACGGGTGCTGCGCTTCTTCCGGGTGCCAGCGGGACGACCGGTCGTCGTGGCTGGCAGCACGATGCCCGGCGAAAGCGAGATCGTGCTGGGATGCTTCGAGCGCATCCGCACGCTGACCCGCCATCCATTGCTCGTGATTGCGCCCCGCAAGCCCGAGCACTTCGACGCGGTTGAACAGGCGGCGCGGCAGGCCGGGTTCCGGACCGTCAGGCGATCGGCGCTGACCATCGACGAGGAACCGAAGGCCGACGTCGTGATCCTCGATACGATTGGCGAGCTGGCGCATGTGTATCTGGCGGCGACGGTCGTGTTCGTGGGCGGCAGCCTGGTCGACGTCGGAGGGCACAACATCCTCGAGCCGGCCATCCATGGCAAGGCGATCGTGTTTGGTCCCTACATGCAGAATTTCGCGGAGATCGCGCGGTCATTTCTGGAGCACCACGCCGCCATCCAGATCCACTCCGCGCGCGAACTGGAAGATACGCTCCTCGACCTGATCTCGAACCGCGACCGCCGGGAGCGACTTGGCGACGCGGCACGGGCGTTGGTCGAGGCGAACAGAGGCGCGAAGGATCGGAGCCTCGAGGCCATCGCGACGCTGTTGCCCTTGCCATCGGCGGCGTCGGACAATGTCGTGCCGTTTCCGGCGGCACGCTGAAGCATCAAGCTGTGTTGAATTCCCTGTACGCGCAGATCGCCCGTGCCAGACGGCGCGCCTACCAGCGTGCTGATCGACAACGCCATCTCCGCCGCCCGGTGGTGAGCGTGGGCAACCTGCGCGTCGGCGGCAGCGGGAAGACTCCAACTGTGGCGTGTATCGCGCGCACGCTTGTCGATCTGGGCGAGCGGCCATCGATTCTGAGCCGCGGGTACGCGAGGCGCCACGCGCCGGATGGCGTCGTCGTCGTGTCGGATGGCCATCGAATATACGCGGATCTCGACGCGAGCGGCGACGAACCGCTGATGCTGGCGCGCGCGCTTGAAGGCGTTCCGGTGCTGGTCGCTCAGGATCGTTATCTCGCCGGCGTCGTGGCCGAGCAGCACCTGGGTGCCACCGTGCACGTGCTCGATGACGGGTTTCAGCATTTGCCACTCGCTCGCGATGTTGATCTGCTGATTGTCAGCGAGGACGATCTCGCCGACCCACGAACCCTGCCCGGCGGCCGTCTGCGCGAGCCGCTGTCTGCCGCCGCTGCCGCCGACGCGGTGCTGGTGCCAGGCGTGTCGCCCGACGCGGCGCAACCGATCGGGGCACGTCTTGGTGTGGCGGCGACATTCGGGATCACGCGCGTGGCGGAGGAGCCGCGGAGGCTCGATGTGCTGTCGGCTGCCGTGCGGGCTTCACGGAACATTCCCGTCTACGCCGTGGCGGGAATTGCGCGCCCCGAGTGGTTCTTTCAGGATTTATCGGGTGACGGATGGTCGCTGGTGGGGACGCTGGCGTTTGCGGACCATCATCGGTACGACGTTCGCGATATCGCACGCATCGTGCGTGCGGCGAAGTCGGCGGGTGCCGCGGCACTCGTGACCACCGAGAAGGATCTGATGCGACTTTTGCCGTTCCGGCCGCTGGCGCTGCCGGTCATCTGGGTGCCGTTGACCGTGCGCATCGAGCCGGAGCACCGCTTTCGATCCTGGCTATCAGCAAAACTGGCTGACGCGCGCCACGAGCCTGGCACGCGTCGCTCCACGGATTCGGCCGCGGAGTCGCGCATATGACGCGATTCAGGTACCGATTGGAGTACTGGCTCGTGCGCCTCACCATGTGGCTGGCGCGCCGGTGTTCGTGGCGCATGACGCGAGCCATGGGGGCTGGCGTCGGCCGCCTCTTCCACGCGTTCGATCGCCGCCATCGCCGGATTGCGCTCGCCAACGTCGCCGCGGCGTTTCCGCACCGTGCCGTTGCCGACCAGCGCGCCATCGTGCGCGGCGTGTTTGTCCACTTCGGGCGTCTGCTCTTCGAGTTGATGAAGTTCAGCGGCCTCACCCGCGAGCAGATGCTGTCGCGCGTCGAGTGGGAGGGCGGGCGATGGGCCGACGCCGCCTATGCCGCCGGACGCGGCGTGCTGTTTTTCACGGGGCATTTTGGCTACTGGGAAATCCAGGCGATCGCGCATGCCGCGGCCTCCAACCGGCCCATCGGAGTGCTGGCGCGTGCGCTCGACAATCCAGCGCTCCACAAGCTGCTCGAGCAGATTCGAGGCTGCACCGGGAACGTCTCGATCTACCGGCGTGGTGCGATCCGGCGTGTTCTGCGCGCGCTTCAGTCGAACCAGAGCGTGGCCATCCTGATCGACCAGCACATCCAGGCTCCAGACGCCGTCACGGTCAATTTCTTCGATCGGCCCGCGTCGACGACGCTGGCCCTCGCGATGCTGGCCAGGCGCACCGGCGCCGCCGTCATCCCCGTGTTCGCGATGTCGACCGCGCCGGGCCGCTATCGTATGGTGTTCGAGCATCCGGTGGATCCGCCTCAGGACGATTCTCCGGAGGCCATTCTCGACTTCACCCAGCGATGCACCGACGTGCTGGAGATGTACGTGCGCCGCCACCCCGAACTCTGGCTGTGGATGCATCGCCGCTGGCGCGACGAGGACGGCATCGACGCGACAGACCCCGGTATGTTTCCGCGCACTGAACCGGACACCGGAGGCGATCAGACATGACGACGATGGTCTTTTCGCCCAATTGGCTGGGCGACGCCGTGATGGCATTGCCAGCCATCGTGGACATTCGTCGTCACGCATCCACGGGCCGGTTGCTCGTCGCTGCGAGGCCAGCCGTCGCCGGGCTGATGAGCCTCGTCTCCGGGGTGGACGGCGTCGTGACGCTGGCGGGCACCGGAGGTTTCGCTGCCGTTCGCCGTCTCGGGCAGGACATTCAAGCCATTCGAGCGTCCGGGGCCGACGTGGCGATCCTGCTGCCCAACTCGATGCACGTCGCGGTGATGGCGGCTCGGGCCGGCATCGCGGAACGAACGGGCTACGCCCGAAACCTCCGTCGAGTGCTATTGTCGCGTGCGGTTGCGAGACCACCGGCCGATCTCCACCAGGTTGACGCCTATCGCCATCTTGTCGCGGCACTGGGCTTCGGGAATGGGCCGCGTGAACCGCAGTTAACGGCGCCGGCCGACGCGGTGGAATCGGCACGGCGACTGCTCGCTGGGTGCGGGTGGACCGGCGATCGCCGCCTGGTGGGCATCGCCCCCGGCGCGGCCTACGGAGGGGCAAAACGCTGGCCGCCGGAACGATTCGCGAGTGTCATCGTGGCGCTCACGCAGGACCATGGCCTCGCCTGCGCGCTTGTTGGCGGTGAGGCCGATTCGACGACGGCGATGGCAATCGAGGCGGAACTCGGTAAGATCAACAGACGGTCGCCGCCGGGCGCGGTCATCAACCTGGTGGGTCGCACCGACCTGCGACAGTTGTGCGGCGTGCTCGCGCTTGGCGCGGCGTTTGTCTCGAACGATTCGGGCGCGATGCACCTGGCAGCCGCGCTGGGCGTCCCCGTGGTGGCGCTGTTTGGCCCCACCAACGAGCGCGCCACTTCTCCGGTCGGCCGCCGCGCCACACTGGTGCTGACGGTGCCGGCATGGTGCCGGCCGTGCATGTTGCGCGAATGTCCGCTCGACCATCGATGCCTGTCCGGCATCACGGTCGACAGGGTCGTTCGTGCCGTGAAAGAACTGTTGTGATGCAGCCACGCCCAGCCGCGTTTCTCGATCGCGACGGCACGTTGAACGAAGAAGCCGGATACATCGATCGCCTCGACCGGTTCGTCCTGTTTCCCTTCGCGGTCGATGGGATCCGCCTGTTACAGCAGATGGGTTACCTCGTCGTCGTCATCACCAACCAGGCGGGCGTGGCGCAGGGACTCTACGGCGAGGACTTCGTCGAGGAGACCGGGCGGTACCTCGCGGAGCGGGCACGGCTGGGGGGGACGCGCATCGATGGTCACTACTATTGTCCCCATTCACCCGAGGCCGTTGTCGAGAAGTACCGGGTCGAGTGCGAGTGCCGAAAACCAAAGGCGGGGATGGCGGTGCGCGCCGCACAAGAACTCAATATCGATCTCCGGCGCTCCGTCGTCGTTGGCGATCGCTGGCGCGACCTCGCCGTGGCGCACGCGGTTGGCGGACGCGGCATCCTCGTCAAGACCGGGTATGGCGCGACAGAGGCCACCATGCCGCCGCCCGGCATGTCGGCCGACGCCGTGTGCGAAAACCTCATCGACGCCGTGGTCTGGTTGCAGGCCCACCCACGACCCTGAACCTGTATGGCCCGCATTGTCTCGCTTGACGAACTCGAACCGCTCATGACCGCCGACCGCAAGGCCGGCCGCACCATCGCGCTCGCCAATGGCGTCTTCGACCTGCTCCACGTCGGGCACATCCGCTACCTGCAGGGCGCGGCGGCGGAGGCCGATCGGCTCGTTGTTGCCGTCAACGACGATGAATCGGTGCGGATGCTGAAGGGGGAGGGGCGGCCCGTGATGAACCAGGCCGATCGTGCCGAACTGGTCGCGGCCCTCAGAGGCGTCGACTATGTGGTGCTCTTCTCCGGCCGCACGGTCACTGACGTCCTGCTGCGCCTTCGCCCGGACGTGCACTGCAAGGGCACCGACTACACCGTCGAGTCCGTGCCCGAGCGGCCCGTCGTGCAGTCGTACGGAGGACGCACCGCGATCGTCGGCGATCCCAAAGACCACTCGACGCGCGACCTGCTCTCGCGCATGAAACAAGACTGAATGGCCCGTTCCGTTCTCATCGTTCGGCTCGGCGCTCTCGGTGACCTGGTTCACGCCCTGCCTGCCGTAGCGGCGTTGCGGGACGCGTGGCCCGAGTCGCGGATCGATTGGCTCGTCGACGCGCGGTATCGCGCGTTGCTCGACTTCGTCCCCGTCGTGAATCGCGTGATCGTGATCGGAAGTCCGGGCGCGTCGCTCGGGGGCGTGGTGCGATCGCTTCGGCGCGAGCATTACGACACCGCGATCGATCTGCAGGGCCTCATCAAGTCGGCCGCGCTGGCACGATTGTCGGGGGCACGCGAGGTCGTGGGGTTCGCGACGCCGCTGCTTCGTGAATGGGCCGCACGTCTGTTCTACACGACACAGGCGGATAGTGACGCGGGCGGACACGTCATCGCCAAGAACGTGGGATTGTTGCGCGTGCTGGGCGTGACGCCGACGTCCTGGACATTCCCGCTGACGGTTCCCTCATCCGCTGTCGTCAACGCGGTGCGTGGCGTGCTCGGAATCGGCCAGGATGATCGGTTTGCGGTGCTCAATCCCGGTGCCGGCTGGCCCAACAAGCAGTGGCCGCCCGAGCGATTCGGCCGGGTTGCGCGGCATCTGTCCGAGCAGGAGGGATGGCCGTCGGTGGTGCTCTGGGGTCCGGGAGAAGGACGTCTGGCCGAAGCCGTCGTCGCCGCGTCCGACGGTGCGGCGCACGTTGCTCCGCCGACCGGATTGGGCGACGTGCTGGCCCTGGCCCGAGCGGCGGCGCTCGTTGTCGGGGGCGACACCGGGCCGCTTCAGCTGGCGGCCGCCCTCGGAACGCCGACGGTCGGCATCTTCGGGCCCACCAATCCCGCGCGCAACGGGCCCTGGTCGCAGGCGGATGTGACGCTCTCGCGATTCGAACAGTGTGAGTGTCATCATAAACGGCGATGCCGAAGGAGTCAGCCGTGCCTGCAGGACATTGGAGTCGATGAGGTGATTGACGCGGTCGACCGGCGATGCCACCAGGTGACGTTCCGTGGATGATGTGCTGCTGCGCCTCGCGCGGTTGAGAGTGCCGCTCGGTTTCGGCGCGGCCGTGGTCGCCATCGTGCTGGCGCGCCCGAATCCGACGAGCCTGCTCTGGGGGATGCTGGTGGCGGCGGCGGGTGAGGCCGTTCGCCTGTGGGCCGCCGGACATCTCGAGAAGGGGCGCGAAGTCACACGCTCTGGTCCGTACCGCTTCTCGAGGCATCCGCTCTATGTGGGTTCGACGGTGATGGCGTGTGGGATCAGCGTGGCGGCGGCCAGTGTGTGGGTCGCCATCGTGACGGCCGTGTACCTGGGGGTCACCCTGACGGCCGCGATTCGCACCGAAGAGGCGTTTCTCCGCCGTCAGTTTGGTGAAGAGTACGACGACTACTGCCGCGGCCGGGCCGCGAGCGTCGATCGACCTTTCAGCTTGGCCCGCGCGTGGCGCAACCGCGAATGGCGGGCGATCGTCGGTCTCGGCGTGGCGATGGTGCTGCTGGCCGCAAAGGCCGCGTGGCTGAACTAGTCGGTGCGCAGATGAAGTCCCGTCTGGCTGGCGCGTTGCTCGGACTGACCGTGGGTGCCCTGGCCGGCGTACTGGCGGTCGCGGTCGGGTACGCCTCTGCGCCAGGCGTGTTGCTCGACATGGGCCGGTATCTTCCCGACCTCACGCCGGGATTCTCCGAGCCTGAACTGGCCGGTGACACGTTGTTCGCCTGGACGGCCGAGCAGGGCAGCCTGCAGCTCCGCGGCCTTGATCGCCGCATCGAATGGAACTGTACCATCCGCCTGACGGGTGGGATGCGGCCATTACACGTGCCGATGCCCTCCGAGATCGCGTTCTCGGCTGACGGCATCGTCTTGTCACGGGTCACGCCAACCGACACCTTCGCGGACTACTTCGTGACCGTCCCGGCCCGACCACAGGTGGCGGGTTTGATGCTGACCATCCGCCCGTCCGCGTCATTTGTTCCGGGCGACCAGGATCGGCGGCACCTTGGAGTGGCCGTCGGACATCTGGCATGCGCGCCGGCCCCCGGTCGCTGGCCGCTTCCGCCTGCGGCCGTATTGGTATCGGCCGCGTTCGCCGCAGGCGCATTTGCAGCCGCCGCCGGACTTCTGGGCCTGGGCGCCGCCGGCGTCGTCCTGGCGGGCATCGCGATTGCGCTCCTCCAGGCGTTTCCCCTGACGGTGCAGTTCGCTCCCTACGGCGAATACGCGGTCCGCGTGCGATGGATGGCCACCTGGGCGTGGTGCCCGCTGCTCGTCCTGGCTGCGTGGCAACTGATTCGACGCCGGGACTTCGTCGCGCCGAGCCTGGCGGTTGCGCTCTTTTCCGCCTCCAGCTTCTATCTCAAACTCCTGGCGCTGTTGCATCCCGCCAAGGACGTGGTCGATGCCATCTTTCAGGCGCATCGATTCGAGTGGGTGCTGGCCGGGCAGTACTACTTCACGTCGGTGACTCCACGCGGCTACAAGTTTCCGTACGCCATTGGGCTTTACCTGGTAGCAGCCCCGTTCGCGTCGCTGATGGATCACGTGTCGCTGCTGCGGGTCATCGTCCTCGCGACGTGGATGGTGGCGGGCGTCGCGCTGTACCTGATCACGGCGCGCGTGTGGCACGACCGATTGGCAGGCGCGGTCGCGGCCGTCTTGTTCAACACCGTGCCGATCGTTTTCGATGTCGTCGCGTCGGCCAATCATCCCAACGCGTTTGGCGAGACGATGGCGCCGGTGGCCGTCTGTGCGTTCGTTTGGCTCATCGATCGGCGGTCGAGGTTCCTCTGGGCCGTTCCCGCCGTGGCCATGCTGATCGTCGTCGCGTTGCTGTCGCACCTCAGCACGTTCGCCACCTTGTCGGTGACACTGCTGGCCGCTTCCGCCGCCGTATGGTGGTGGGGGAGCGGCGTGTTGAAAAGGCGAGCGCTGTGGGCGGGCGTGTTGGTGACGGGAATGATCGTCGTGGCGGTGGTTGTCTACTATGGGCATTTTCCGGATATCTACCTGGGCCAGCTCAACCGTGTGCGTGCGGAAACAGGCAACCTGCCCGCGAGTCGCACGTTCGTGCTTGTTGATCCGACGCAGAGGCGGGATGTGGCCCCCGGCACGGCCCCTGCGGCGCCGCCGTTCTGGATGCGTCTCGTGCAGCCGGTCACGCAAGCCGGAACCAGCTTTGGCTGGCCGACCCTCGCGCTTGCCCTTGCCGGCGGGTGGCAGCTTCGTCGGAGCCGGCGACGGGATCCGCTCACCCTGGTTCTGGTGGGATGGCTCGGGATGTTCCTGCTGTTTTTCCTGCTCGGGATGTGGACGCCCGTCGAGATGCGCTACCACCTGTCGACCTCGGGTGCGGTCGCGCTTCTTGGAGGCTTCGGGGCCGCCGAACTCTGGAGGCGGTCTGGCCTGCTGCGTGTGGCGGCTGTGCTGCTCGTGCTGGGCAGTGTCGTCGGTGCCCTGGCCACCTGCGCCCGCTGGCTGGTGTGACGGGCACGTGTGGTAGCATCCTTCTGACTTTCCATCAGCCATGGCTTTTCGTGACATCGTCGGACACCGTCGCCAGATTGGGCTGCTCGCCCGGGCTCTTGGGGCTGACGCGCTGCCGCCTAGCCTGGTGTTTTCCGGCCCAGACGGCGTCGGCAAGCGGCTGGTCGCTCTGGCGGTGGCCCAATCGCTCAATTGCCCGACCCCGGTCACCGATGGAGCCACCGGCAGGCGTGATGCGTGTGGGATCTGTCCGGCCTGCAGCAAGATCGCCCGGCGCATCCACCCGGATGTCGTGTTGATTGAGCCGGAAGACACCGAGGCGATCAAGGTCGAGGCGGTTCGCCAGGTGGTCGGGCAGGTCACCTACCGACCGTTCGAAGGTCGCTATCGTGTCGTTGTCATCGACCAGGCTGATCAGATGAACGACACCGCGCAGAACGCCCTGCTGAAGACGCTCGAAGAGCCGCCGCAGCGCACTGTCATGGTGCTGGTCACGGCGCAGCCGGACACGCTGCTGGCGACGATTCGGTCCCGCTGCTGCCAGGTCCGGTTTGCGCCGCTCGCGCCGCACGATATTGCCCGGGCGCTGGTTGAGCGGCATGGCTTTACCGATCGAGACGCGAATGCCGCCGCGGCACTGGCGGGTGGCAGTTTTCGCAAGGCGCTCGAAGCCGGATCGGGCGAGACCACCGAGGCACGGGCCGTCGCCGTGGCCGTGCTACAGGAAGTCTCACGCGAGAGCGATCCGCGTGCCCGTCTGGCGGCGGGCGCCGCGCTGTTGCAGGCGGTGCCTCGGAAGGGCAGGGACAAGTCGCCAGCCAGCTCGGACCGCGGTGCGCTGGCGGTCCGTTTGAGTGCGATGGCGTCGATTATCCGGGACGTCACGGTTTTGTCAGCACGCGCGTCCGATGAGGCACTGGTCAACCTTGATATCAGGAGCGAACTGGAATCCCTGACGAGGTACTACGACCGGGCCAGGCTTGAGCGCGCGTTTTCGGCCGTCGGACGATCGCTTGCTGCGGTGGAACGGCACAATGCCAGTCCGAAGATCGTCGTGGACTGGTTGGCGGTCCAACTGTAGCGTCGCGGGGTTCGAGCGGCGATAGATGCAGAAGACTATGAGCGCTGGACTCCCCGGCGCCGCGATCATGCTCAAGACCATCGGCGGCATGATGGTCCGGGCGGCGGTGCTGTTTGATCCGAACCCACCTTTCGCGGACGGCGACGCGGTCGTCGTCAATCTCGATGGCGGCCCTGTCATTGGCCACATCGTGGTCAGACCCCTGCTGGTCATGGCGAAACAGCCGATGGCTGACGGTCTTCCGCAGGTCATCCGGCGCGCCAGCGCGCAGGATCTGACGATGAGGCACCGCCACGAACAGCGGGAACGGGACGCCTTCCGTCTCGGCGTGATGAAGATCCGCGAGCGGGGACTCGCGATGAAGCTGGCGCGGGTCGAGCAGGCGTTTGACGGGTCGAAGCTCATCTTCTTCTTCACCGCTGAAGAACGCGTCGACTTCCGGGAACTCGTGCGGGAGTTGGCGTCGGACTTCAAGACACGGATTGAACTGCGCCAGATTGGCGTGCGGGACGAGGCGCGGATGCTCACCGGCTACGGCACGTGCGGACGCCCGCTGTGCTGCAGCACGTGGCTGCACTCGTTCGATCCCGTGTCGATCAAGATGGCGAAGCAGCAGGATCTCGCGCTGAATCCCTCGCGACTGTCGGGACTGTGCGGGCGCCTGAAGTGCTGCCTGCGCTACGAACTGAATGGCGGCGCGGTGGCGCCAGCCAGCCACAGTGACGAAAGCCTCGCCGATAGCGTCGATGAATCGGGCTCGCGGGCTCGCGGCGGGGGATGCGGACAGGGCCGCCACCCATGAGCCTGCCCCGCATCGCCATCACCGTGGGCGATCCGTCCGGCATCGGTCCCGAGATTGTGGCCAGCGCGCGCGTCGACTCGCGGGTAACTGAGGTGTGTGTGCCCGTCGTGTACGGCCCGGCAGATCTGGCCCGGTTTCGTCCAGGCCAGCTCTCGGCCGAGGCGGGCCGTGCGGCGTATGACGCCATTATCGCGGCGGTGAACGATGCCCTGGCAGGACGCGTGCAGGCCGTGGCCACCGCACCGGTGAACAAGGAGGCGTTTGCGCTGGCCGGCCTTCCCTGGCGTGGTCATACCGACTTGCTGGCGCACCTGACCGGGGCGCCGTCGGTGGCGATGATGTTCTACGCCGAGGCGCTCCGCGTGGTGCTGGCGACGATTCACGTGCCCCTGGCCGATGTGCCGCGGCTGCTGACGCGGGCGTCACTGGAGCAGGTGATTCGACTGACCGCGCGCGAGATGCCGCGTTTCGGATTTCCCCATCCGCGACTGGCGGTGGCCGGACTCAATCCGCACGCCGGAGAACATGGCGTACTCGGATCAGAAGAGCGGGAGGTGTTCGAACCCGCGCTCGCCGCGTGCCGAACCGATGACATCGACGTGGCTGGACCGTTTCCGGCCGACACGTTATTCGTGCGTGCCGCCCGGGGCGAGTTCGACGTCGTCGTCGCGAGCTACCACGACCAGGGACTGATTCCGATCAAGCTGCTGGCGTTTGGCAAGGCCGTCAATGTGACGCTGGGCCTCCCGATTATCCGGACGTCGGTCGATCACGGGACGGCGTTCGACATCGCGGGCAAGAGGGTCGCCGATCATGGAAGCCTGGTCGAAGCCATTCGGCTTGCCGCGCGACTGGCCCGGCACCAGGCGGCGCCGACAACCGGTGCGGGAGCTGGCGCATGACGGCCCGGGACGACCACCAGAAGGAGGAGCGCCGGAAAGCGGAGCGCATCATTGCGGACAATCGCAAAGCGCACCACGACTATCACCTGCTCGAGACGTTCGAGGCGGGTGTGGCGCTGGTCGGCACCGAGGTGAAGGCCATCCGCGAGGGTCGGGTGAACCTGCGCGACAGCTACGCGCGGGTGACCGATGGCGAGGTGTTCGTGCACAACGTGCACATCGGGTCGTACAGCAGCCGGGGCTACGCCGATCACGAGCCGCTGCGGCCGCGCAAGCTGCTGCTGCACCGCCACGAAATCCGCAAGCTCATCGGCAAGACCACCGAACGGGGCATGACGCTGGTGCCGGTCCGGATGTACTTCAAGGATGGCCGGGTCAAGATGGCCATCAGCCTGGCGAAGGGCAAGCAGGCACACGACAAGCGCGAGACGATCAGGCGCCGGGAGATCGACCGCGAATCGCGCGCGGCCATCAAATCGCACGGACGCTAGCCTGCGCAGGCCGATTGCGGCGACCTCTGGCCGGATGCTAGCATGCTGAGGCTTCGAGACGCAGGCTCGGCCAAGTCCTTCGATTCATGAATTCGGCGACGAATTCATTTACTCAGGACTTGGTGCTGAGCGAGCACAATTGACCGAATCGCCTCGCTAGAATACGCAACGGTACGTGCGAGTCGAAGCACCAGAGGAGGAAATTCCATCGTGCTGAAGAATACCAAGCTTGTCGCCGGGGTCATTGTCCTGGCGGTCCTGGTCGTGATCGTCGCGATCTGGAACTCGCGACGCGGCGGGGAAGGCATGACCATCGACCTGCTCGCGCAGTTGGGTGACACACAGAAGCGGAGCACGTGGACGCAGACGACCGAGACACTGTTTGGCGTGAAAGACGTCACGATTGCCGGCAAGACGCACAAGGCGATCTTCGCGCCGCCGATGTCCCGCATCAAGTTCAAGATTGAAGTGCCGCGGCGCGGCGTGCTTGAGGTGTTCTATGCCCTCCGCGAGGACGCGTGGACCGCGGATGGCGATGGCGCCCAGTTCCGGATTGGCGTATCGGACGGCCGGACATACGAACAGTACCTCCAAGAAGCGATCAATCCGAAAACGCGTGACCGCGACCGCAAGTGGCTCCCGGCCACCATTGATCTGTCGGCGTACGAAGGCCAGATGGTCGAGATCGTCCTGAGCACGGATCCCGGACCACCAGACAACCGCGACCCGCGAAACGATTTCTGCCTGTGGGGCGATCCGAAGATCAAGGGGCGATAGTCACGGGAGCGGGTTGATGGCGATTGTGGGAACGGACCGGGGCGCGGGCACGATGCAGGTGCCGATGCTGGACTTGCAGGCACAGTATCGGCCGCTCCGGGAGCAGATCCTGGCGGCGGTCACGCGTGTGTGTGACAGCCAGCGATTCATCATGGGGCCGGAGGTCGACCAGTTCGAGCGTGAGTTGGCCCGGATGCTCGAGGTGCCCCACGCGATTGGCGTCTCGTCGGGCACCGATGCGTTGCTGCTGGCCATGATGGCGCTCGGCATCGGGCATGGCGATGAAGTCGTCACCAGCACGTATTCGTTTTTCGCCACCGGCGGCTGCGTGGCCAGGCTTGGCGCCACGCCGGTGTTTGTCGACATCGACCCGGTCACCTACAACATCGACCCGTCTGCGCTGGCGGCGGCCATCACCCCGCGCACGAAAGCCATCATCCCCGTTCACTTGTACGGCCAGAGCGCCGATCTCGAGGCCATCCTCGCCGTCGCGACCCGCGCCGGCGTACCGGTCATCGAAGATGCGGCCCAGGCCATCGGCTCTCGCTACAAGGGGCGACCGGTCGGCGGGTTCGGCCTCATCGGCTGTTTCTCGTTCTTCCCAAGCAAGAACCTGGGCGCGTTCGGGGATGGCGGGCTGGTGACCACCAGCAGCGACGATCTGGCGGCTTTGCTCCGGCGACTTCGCGTGCACGGCGCCGACCAGCAGTACTACCATCGCGCGATCGGCGGGAATTTCCGGATTGACGCGCTCCAGGCGGCCATTCTCCGCGTCAAGTTGCCGCACCTGGCCGGCTGGACCGAAGGCCGTCGTCGAAACGCCGCGCGCTACGATGGGTGGTTCCGGGAACGCGGGCTGACGGACCGCGTGACGACGCCGGTCGCGCTGGCCGATCGGTACCACATCTTCAATCAGTATGTGATCCGCGTGTCGAATCGGGATGCCGTCAAGGCTCACCTCGAATCCCGCGGTGTTGGCTGCGCCATTTACTACCCGGTGCCGTTCCACCAATTGGAGTGTTTCGCCTACCTTGGCTACCGCGTGGGGCAGTTCCCACACGCTGAAGCGGCTGCGCGCGAGACGCTGGCGTTGCCTGTCTTCGGCGAGTTGACGGAGGCTCAGCAGCGCTACGTCGTGGATGTGGTCGCCGAGGCCGTTGGTCGACACGGCTGAAGATCCCGCCCGTCGCCCGGACTTTCCAGACAGGAGCCAAACACGTGAAGGTTGCCATCGCCGATCACTCCACACCGCCGCCGGCCACGCGCAGTCGGATGCCGGGCGTGACCACCCAGATCTTCATCGGCCTCGTGCTGGGCGTCGGGATTGGCTACCTCTGGCCCTCGTCTGACGCCAACGGCGTGCATGTCGCCGGATACGCCGAGCAGATCAAACCACTCGCCGACACGTTCCTGCGGATGATCAAGATGATCATCGCGCCCCTGCTGTTCTCGACGCTCGTCGTCGGAATCGCCGGAACCGGCGACCTGAAGGCCATGGGACGGATTGGCCTCAAGGCGATCATCTACTTCGAGGTGGCGACCACCATTGCGCTCTTCCTCGGTCTGGGCCTTGTGAACCTGTTCCAGCCCGGCGCGGGCGTGCAGGTGGCGACGATGGGCGTTGACACGCTGCGGGCGCTGCAGGAAACCAAGGCGCACAGCGGATGGGACATGCTCGTGACGCTGTTCCCGACGTCGGTCTTCGACGCGATGGCGCGCGGGGACATCCTCCAGTTGGTGGTGTTCTCCATCTTCTTCGGCATTGGCGTCGCGGCGATCGGGAAGAAGGGCAAGCCGGTGGTCGACTTTCTCGAGAGCACGGCCCAGGTGATGTTCAAGTTCACCGGCTACGTGATGATGTTCGCGCCGATTGGCGTGATGGCGGCCATTGCCGCCACCGTCGGCAAGATGGGGATCGGCATTCTGCTCACGCTCGGCAAGCTGGTCCTGCTGATGTACGGCGGACTCCTTCTCTTCGCGATCATCGTCGTTGGCGGCGTGTCGTTCCTGATCCGCGTGCCGTTCTTCCTGTTCCTGCGGGCCGTGAGGGAGCCGTTCCTCATCGCGTTCACGACCGCCAGCAGCGAAGCCGCGCTGCCAAAGGCGCTCGAGGTGATGGAGTGCTTCGGCTGCCCCAAGAACATCGTCGGCCTGGTGCTCCCGACCGGGTACAGCTTCAATCTCGATGGCACGACGCTCTACCTGTCGCTGGCCAGCGTGTTCGTGGCCCAGTTATTCGGGATTCCGATGACGTTCGGCCAGCAGCTGATCATGATGGTGACGCTGATGCTGACGAGCAAGGGCGTGGCCGGAGTGCCCCGGGCGGCGCTCGTGGTGCTGACCGCGACCCTGTCGCAGTTCAAGCTGCCGCTCGAAGGTGCCGCGATTCTGCTGGCGATCGATCAGATTCTCGATATGGGCCGCACGGGCGTCAACGTGATGGGCAACTGCATAGCCACCGCCGTCGTGGCCCGATGGGAAGGCGTCTTCGATGATGCAAAGATGCGGGAGTTCGCCTCCGGGAAACGGGCGGTGTGATGCGGCGAACGGTCCTGGTCACCGGCGCCGCTGGTCAACTCGCCCAGGCGATCATTCAGACGTTTGGCCCCGATCACGAGGTCGTGGCGCTGACGCGCGCCGAGTTGGATATTACTGACGAGTCCGCCGTCGAGGCTGTGATCGCCGCGCGGGCGCCCGCGATCGTGATCAACTGCGCCAGCGAGAACGACGTGGACCGCGCACAAACGCATGCCGTGCGGGCGCTCGAGATTAACGCGTTCGGCGTGAGGGCGCTCGCCCGTGCGGTGGAGCGGCTCCCGGCCACCCTCGTGCACTACAGCACGGACTTCGTGTTCGACGGGTCGACCACCCGGCCCTATGTCGAAGACGACCGGACCAATCCCCAGAGCGTCTATTCGGCGTCGAAACTGCTCGGTGAGTGGTTTGCCCTCGAGGCCACGCGCGGATTCGTACTGCGCGTCGAGAGCCTGTTCGGCGCACCGCCAGCCGGTCGTCCCGCGCGAAGCAGCCTCGACCGCATTGTCAGCGGGATCGAAGCCGGCGACGAGGTGCCGGTGTTTTCCGACCGGACCGTGTCGCCAAGCTACGTACACGACATCGCCGCCGCCACACGCAGACTCCTCGAGATGCAGGCCCCGGCGGGCGTCTATCACTGTGTCAATACAGGAGCCTGCAGCTGGGTGGATGTGGCCCGCGAGGCGGGACGGCTGCTGGGTATGACGCCCCGGTTGCGTCCGATCACGCTCGAGGACGTGGCGTTGCGCGCACCGCGGCCGAAGTTCTGCGCGCTCGACAACTCGCGGCTGACCGGTCTGGGCATCGTGATGCCGACCTGGCAGGACGCACTGGCCCGGCACATCAGGGCGCGCCGATCGTAGGGCGCAACCACCTCCGCCAAGGCTACGGCGGTCCGCCGAAGCGGTAGCGAAGGCGGATGAATTGCGCCCTACGCCAGCACCTCGCGCACGAGATCCGTCACGAGATTTCCCACCGCCAGACACGCCGTCAAACCAGGCGAGCTGATGCCCGCTGCCTGAATCAGCCGCGGATTCCTGGTATCGCGCCGGATCAGGAAGTCGGCAAACGTCTCGTCCGGCGCGTTCAGATTCGGCCTGATGCCGCTCCCTCCCATACGGAGATCGGCCAGTTGAATCTCCGGCAGCAACCGGCGAGTCGGCTCGAGAAACTCCGCCAGTTCCAGGCGGCTGCTTTCGTAGTCGTCCCTGCTCTGCTGGTGCTGAATCGTTGGTCCGATGAGTACGCTGCCTCTCGTCGTCCTGGTCAGATGCACGCCCAGGCCATGACCCGACACGTGGGGCAGTGGATACACCAGCGCGTTGACCAGATCGCACCTGGAGGGCGCGATCTCGGCGTACTCTCCCCGGCACGGATAGATCGTGAACGTCTCGCCGCCGAGCTGGGCCGATACCTCATCGGCATGGAGCCCGGCGGCGTTGACAACGACGCGCGCCCGAATCTGCTCGCGCTCGGTGTGGAGGATGATGCTGTCCTGCGCGAGGTCCGCGCCGGCGCACCGCGTTCCGGGCAGCAGATAGGCGCCGTGATCTTCGCAGACACGGGCGAGCGCCTGCACGAGCTCCTCCGGCTCCACAATGCCGGTCGTCGGCGAGTAGACGGCTGCCACACCGGCGGCGTGCGGTTCAACGCGACGGATGAAATCCCGGTCGACCAGCGTCAGTCCCTCGACCAGGTTGGCATCGCCCCGCTGCTTGAGGGCCTGCAGCGCGTCCGCTTCCGCCGCGTCCAGCGCCACGATGAGCTTGCCGCACCGGGCGTGCGGCACGCGATGCTGTTCGCAAAACGCGTACAGCAGCCGCGCGCCCTCGACACACAGTCTGGCCTTCAGCGAGTCGGCGGGATAGTAGATCCCTGCGTGAATCACTCCGCTATTGTGAGTACTGGTGTCCATGCCGAACCTGGGGTGCCGCTCGAGCACACACACTCCCAGCCCGGCCCGCGCCAGCGCCGAAGCTGACGCCAGGCCTGTGACCCCTCCACCTATGACGACAACGTCGATCGACTCCATTGGACTCCTCAGCCGACACCAGACATCTTCTATGGGCCTCATCTTACCGAATGAAGCGAGTTTCTCGTCGCCCCCGCCCCTGTCCTTGCGTCGCGCGGCGCGAAGCTCATAAGATCAGATGCCGCATTTATGGCAGGGGAGACATGTATGGCGAAGCGAGCGATCATCACTGGTATCACGGGGCAGGACGGGTCGTACCTGGCCGAACTGCTGCTCGAAAAGGGCTACGAGGTCACCGGCATCATCCGCCGGCTGAGTTACCAGAACTTTGGCCGGATCGAACACCTGCTTGATCGCGTCACGCTTCGGCCTGCCGATCTGCTGGACCAACTGTCGCTCGTGCGAGCGATTGAAGATGTTCAGCCCGACGAGCTCTACAATCTGGCGGCGATGTCGTTTGTGCCCGCCTCGTGGGACCAGCCATTCCTGACCGGCGAGTTCAATGCCCAGGGTGTGACGCGCGTGCTCGAGGCGATTCGCATGGTCAACCCGAAGATCAAACTGTACCAGGCGTCGTCGAGCGAGATGTTCGGCAAGGTCCGCGAGGTGCCGCAGACCGAGATGACCCCGTTCTACCCGCGCAGTCCGTACGGCGTGTCGAAGGTCTTCGGGCACTACATCACCGTGAACTACCGCGAGAGCTACGGGCTGTTCGCGTGCTCGGGGATTCTGTTCAACCACGAGTCGCCCCGCCGGGGACTCGAGTTTGTGACGCGGAAGGTGACCGATGGTGTGGCGCGGATCAAGCTCGGGCTGGCCGACAAGTTGCGCCTCGGCAATCTTGACGCCCACCGCGACTGGGGATTCGCCGGCGATTACGTCCGCGCGATGTGGCTGATGCTGCAGCAGCCGACTCCCGATGACTACGTGGTGGCGACCGGTGTCAGCCATTCGGTCAGGGACCTGGTGCAGGTGGCCTTTGCGCACGCGGGGCTCGAGTGGAAGAAGTACGTGGAAGTCGATCCGACCCTGCTTCGACCGGCCGAAGTCGATCATCTGATCGGCAGCTCCGACAAGGCGCGCAAGATCCTCGGGTGGGAGCCGTCCGTTGATTTCAACGGCCTGATTAACATGATGGTGGACGCGGACTTGAAGCGTCTGGCCAACTGGAAGCCCGCGACGGCTTCCTGAAGTCTTCGCGGCGCGGAAATCGCGCGTCGAGGCAACCGGCTTTCTCCAGCCCGCGATGGTGATGCCGCACGCGGATTGTCTCCTACCTGGTTGATGAGGGTGTCCATGAATCTGTCTGAACGCATCCAGAACAAGACGTGCAAGGTTGGCATCATCGGTCTCGGGTACGTCGGGTTGCCGCTTGCGGCGGAGCTGGCCAAGGCCGGGTTCCCGGTAACGGGTTTCGACGTCGACGAACGGAAGGTCAGCGAACTGAACGCGGGCCGAAGCTACATCCCGGACGTGTCAACGGCGGAGCTGGCCGAAATTGTCCGCAGCGGACGATTCAGGGCGACCACCGACATGTCGGCGCTGGCGGAGATGGACGCCATCGACATCGCCGTGCCGACACCGCTTCGCAAGACCAAAGACCCCGACATGTCGTATGTCGTGCAGGCGGTCGAGGCCGTGAAGAAGCACCTCCGCAAAGGACAGATGGTCTGCCTGGAGTCGACCACCTACCCCGGAACGACCGACGAGCTGGTCAAGCCGATGCTCGAGGAGACCGGGCTTCGTGCCGGCGTCGATTTCTATCTCGTGTTCTCGCCCGAACGCGTGGACCCGGCCAATCCGGTGTACCTCACGAAGGACATCCCGAAGGTCGTCGGTGGGATTGACAAGACGAGCACCGACCTGGCGTGCGCGCTGTACGGACAGGTTGTCACCAGGACGGTGCCGGTCAGTTCGACCGTCGTCGCGGAGATGGCCAAGCTGCTGGAGAACACGTTCCGCGCGGTCAACATCGGGATGGTGAACGAACTGGCCTTGATGTGCCACCGGATGGGGATCGACGTCTGGGAAGTGATCGACGCCGCGAAAACCAAGCCATTCGGTTTCATGGCGTTCTACCCCGGACCGGGACTGGGCGGCCACTGCATCCCGATCGACCCGTTCTATCTCTCGTGGAAGGCCAAGCAGAGCGGCTTCGAGGCACGATTCATCGAGTTGGCCGGCCAGGTCAACGCCTCGATGCCCGCATGGGTAGTGTCACGCGTGGCGGACGCGCTCAACACCGTCCGGAAGGCTGTGAACGGGTCTCGCGTCCACATCTACGGGGTGGCCTACAAGAAGAACGTCGGCGACATGCGTGAATCGCCGGCGTTGGACGTGATCGAGCATCTGCTGCGGCGTGGCGCCACCGTCACGTACAGCGATCCGCACGTGCCAAGCTTCCGTCTCGACGGCCATGGCGAGCAGCACGCGATTTCGGAGGCCGATGCGCTGGCCGCGTCGCCCGATTGTGTCGTGGTCACGACCGACCACGACGCATTCGACTACGACGCGCTGGTCGGCAAGGCGTCGCTCATCCTGGACACGCGCAACGCCCTCCGGAAGTACCAGGGCGCGCACATCCACAGGCTGTAGCCTACAGGCGCTCGGCGATCACCGCATAGTCACGATTGCTGAACAGTTGTCCGTTCAGGCGATCGACGTTGGTGTTGAACGTTTCCATCATGGACACTTCCGCCGGCGTCAGGGCGGTGTCGCGCCCGACCGACATCCGCTGCATTTTGTGGTCCGGGGAATACGGCGCCATGTACCGGACCTCGATGCGCTGAAACCCCGCGGCCGTCACCAGGAAGCTGAGCGTATCGGGGTGGAGCGGCCAGGCATGCGTCACGTCGCGGATGTAGCTGTCGAAAAACGCCGACCAGCATGCCGGATTGAGCGTCTCGAGTACGAGCCGGGAGCCGGGCCTCAGCGCGTGGTAAGCCACGTCCAGCAGGCGCATCAGGTAGCCGGGTTGAAAGTGTTCTACGACCTGCGCGGCGAACAATCCCCCCAGTGAGCCATCCGGCAGGCGCTCGAGATACGACAGCGCGTCGCCTTCATCCACAGTGAGGCCCCGACTGTGACACAGTTCGACCATTTCGTGATTGATGTCGAGACCACGTCCGCTGATGCCGTGGTCACGCAGAGTCGCCAGGAACTCCCCGCGGCCGCAGCCGAGATCCAGGACGTCGGACGCGCCCTCGAACAGCGGCAGGTAGGTCGCGAGCCGTTCGCTGATGTCGCTTTCCGATCCCCTGAACTTATCCTCGAAGCCGACGTACTTGTACGCGTTGACCGCATCCGGGCTTGCCGCCGAGCGGACGCCAGGCTCCGCTCGATCGGTCCGGTCAGCCGCGACTCCAGCGCCAGTCGTCGCGTGCGCCATCGGCGCCGGGGCAGCCGCCAGCAGCCGCTCGAGTTCGCGCTTGAGCGTCGCGCCTGTCTGGTTGACGATGGCAATGCTCGTCTGGATTTCGCCCGCTATGCTGGCGCGGATTTCGTCGAGCGCCGCCACCATCCGTCGCTCCCGCGCCTGGGTGGCCTCCCAGCGGAGCGCGTACACGGCATTGACTTCGTCGAGGTACGCCGCCAGCCCCGAGCCGACCATCATCTGATGCCGGTAATTCGTCTCGATCAGCGGACTGACCTGCTGCATGTACTGGATCACGTAGTGGTGGAATCGGGCGAGGGCCTGCATCTGCTCGCCCAATTGGACCTCAATCGACGCGGCGTACGACACGACCGTCCCGTTGAACGTCTGCTGACGCCGCAGCACGCCGGAGAACGGTGTGCGGAGTAGCTTCCGGCCGAAAGCCAGGACGCGCCCGACAAGCGACGGCCCCGCGGATTCCTGCATGATCTCCCAGATCGGGGCCAGCGAGGCCGACCCGTGACCCTCGCCACGGGTGGCCGTCGGGTGGATCGGCTCGAACTTCGGGATCGCACGATCGACCGCCTCGAGGGCGTTCCGGTACCGACGGTCGGCCTGCTCGCGTTCCGCCGTCAGTCGGCTGGCTTCGTCCGGGTGTTTCAGATCCTCAGACACAGTCCACTCCTCGCGTCCTATCGCCCAGTTCGCCGGGTTGTCCGCCGTGGCGTCCCGACCGGCGGTGCGCCATCGAGTCGGATGGCCGCAGCCGACCTGTCTGCCTCACTCTACAGCCAGTCCAGCTTGACACCCATGTGACTGGCAATCGCCCGCGCCTGTTTGGTGCCATCCACGACCAGGTGCGCCGGCCACCGCGGGTGCGGATTGGGCTCGGACGTCCGCGTGCGCTCTAGCAATGCCTCATAGTCCTGCGCCATGATCTCGATCGTCGCGTGCCGGCTCCAATACCGCCTCGCGGCACTGCCGAGCTGCTCGCGAAGCTGGCGGCTTTCGGCCAGCCGGCGGATCGCGAGCTTCAGCATCTGCACCTCGTCGGTCAACTCGACGATGAGCGCAATCGGTTCGCGGTCCGCGGGCGGCCGGTCGCCAACCGCCAGAGTGGCCATCGACCGTGGGTCGATCACGGGTACCTCTGTCAGGTGCGCCAGCTCGCTGATGACCGTGGGCTTGCCAGCCGCCAGACAGCGGAGCCAGGAGGCGGACGTTTCCCGGCCCGTCGGCCAGCGCAGGCAAAGACACGCATCGGCGAGCGCCAGATACCGGCCCAGTTCTCCGTCTGGCACGTAGCCGGTGACCACGACGCGGTCGGCGACGTGCGACGACGCCGCATCACGGCGAACGTCGTAGTAGTCGGCCGTCCCGCCCACGCACAGCAGCCAGGGTTCCGGGACAAGCCCAGACACCTTGATCTGGCCCAGCGCTTTCACGACAGCCGACAGCCGCTTTTCAGGCGTCGCCCGACCGAACGCCACAAACACCACGGCCTGCTCCGGAATACCCAGCATGGCCCGCAGGGCCTCGGAGTGCCCGGTCTCGCCGGTCGTCAGATCCCGAACGCCCTGGCGAATCGGGATGACCTTCGCGCCTGCAACCACCTCGGACAGTTCCTCGGCCAAGAGGCGATTGTGAACCGCCACCACCCGGCCTGCCTCGACCGGAATTCTTACCATCGGGTGGTCGTAGTACAGCGAACGGACGGCGTCTCCCAATCCGGAAATCACCACCTCGTGCAGCGCACGCGGGGCACGGGGATGACAGTACGAAAACTCCGCGCGATACTCGTTGAGGCGTCCCCGCCCAATCAGGCCTGCGGCCCGCGCATGGTGCAGTTGTCCGTCGTGGATGACGACCAGCCCCGGGTATCGCACCATGTACGGCCAGATGTAGTCGTGACACAGCTCATTGCCCAACTGGTACACGCAGACATCGAATCCTTGTGTGGTATATCGCCAGGGGAAGTCGTGCGCGCCGCGCACGCGCACACCAGCGATGGGTTCGACTCGGGCGGCGCCAGGGCGGCCGTCTCCATCGTCGACAAACGCCTCGATCTCGTGCCGGGATGCCAACTGCGGGAGAAGCTCCGCGCAGTAGGCCGCAATTCCCGACCGATCCGGCGGCAGAGGGCTGAACCACGCAACGCGCATACGCCTAATCACCGTAGCACGAGTTTGACTTGCCCATGCTCCCCTTCGTCCGATAGCATGAGTGCGACTTATGCAGGGCTGGCTGTCGATTGTCCTTCTGGCTCTCCTGGGCGTGGCGTTCGCCCTGGGGTCGATCATCATGGCAAGGCTGCTCGGGCCGCGGAATCCGACGGCCGAGAAGGAAGCGCCGTACGAGTGCGGGATGCCGCCGGTTGGCGACGCGCGTGAGCGCCATTCGGTGAAGTTCTACCTCGTGGCGATGATCTTCCTGCTGTTCGACATCGAAGTCGCCTTCCTGTATCCCTGGGCCATGGCCCTGCGCGATTTGCGCTGGATGGGGTTTATCCAGGTGCTGGTGTTTTTCGCGATCCTCGTAGCCGGCTATACGTACGTGTGGAAGAAGGGCGCCTTGAAATGGGACAAGCCCTGACACTAAGGCGATGGCACCTATGATCGAGATTCCGGTTCTGACGACGACCGTCGAGAAGATGGCGCAGTGGGCGCGCCGGTCGTCGGTGTGGCCGGTGACGTTTGGCCTGGCGTGTTGCGCCATCGAGATGATGTCGATGGGCGCGTCACGCTACGACCTTGCCAGATTCGGGGCCGAAGTGTTCCGGGCATCGCCGCGCCAGGCGGATCTGATGATCGTGGCCGGCCGGCTGTCGCGGAAGATGGCGCCGCCGTTGCGGCGCATCTACGACCAGATGCCCGAGCCGAAGTGGGTGATCTCGATGGGCGCCTGCGCGTCCTGCGGTGGCGTGTTCGACAACTACGCCATCGTCCAGGGTGTCGATCGCGTGGTGCCGGTCGACGTGTTCGTGCCCGGCTGTCCCCCACGGCCGGAAGCGTTACTGTATGGCATCATCTCGCTGCAACGGAAGATTGACCAACAGCGGGCGTTTGAATACCCCCGCGGATAGTTTCGTCAGATCCATGGATTCACGCGCGATTGTCGCTGCCCTGGAAACTCTTGTGCCCGGCGCCCGCGTCGAGGCCGTGCCCGCCATCGATCAGCCGACGGTGCTGGTCGGCGCCGAGTCTCTCGTCGCCGTGTGCACCGCTCTGCGTGACGAACCCGACCTCCGCTTCACCGCCCTGGTCGACATCGTCGGCGTCGACATGATGCCGAGAGTGCCCAGATTCGATATCAACTACAGCCTGGTGGCGACGAGTGTTGTGGCGAGGCTGCGCGTCAAGGTGCAGGTGGACGGCGACTCGCCGCGGATTCGGTCGGTGGTTGGCGTCTGGCCTGCCGCGGGGTTTCTGGAGCGTGAGGTGTGGGATCTGCTGGGCGTGACGTTTGACGGCCACCCGGACCTGCGGCGGTTGCTCACACCCGAGGACTGGACAGGGCATCCGCTTCGCAAGGACTATCCGGTGCAGATCGACGCCCCGGTCAAGGTGCACGAGCCACTCCAGATGACCGAGGAGCAGTTTCGCGCCAACATCCGGAACGACCGGCAGATTCGAAAGGGCGACGCCTGATGGCCAGCGACTTCGCCGAGGTCGTCTTGCGCACGCTTGCTGCAGCTGTCCGCCTGCACGAGCAGGCGCAGACCTCGTCTGTCGACGCGACGGTGGCGGCCACCGAACTGATGGTGGCGTCGCTGCGCAGCGGCGGGAAGATCCTGGTGTGTGGCAATGGCGGCAGCGCCTCCGACTCCCAGCATTTTGCGGCTGAGTTGGTGGGGCGCTTCGAGCGGGAGCGGCGCGCGTTGCCCTCGATCGCGCTGACCACGGATACGAGCATCCTGACCGCGATCGGCAACGACTACGCCTACGATCGGGTGTTTGCGCGGCAGGTCGAGGCCATCGGCCGCGCCGGAGACGTCCTGCTGGGCATCTCGACCAGCGGCGGATCGCGCAATGTGCTGGAGGCGTTTGGCGTGGCGAAGGCGGGCGGCCTCACCACCGTCGCGCTCACCGGCCGTGACGGCGGCCTGGTTGGTGCGGCCGCCGACATCCACGTCAACGTGCCGTCGCCGTCGACCGCGCGCGTGCAGGAAGTGCACCGGACGCTGATGCACGCGATGTGCGAGCTCATCGAACGGGAGTTGTATGCCTGACCTTCGCACCGAAGTGCTGACCGTCAACATGGGGCCGCAGCACCCCAGCACGCACGGCGTGCTGCGCCTGGTGCTGGAGCTCGACGGCGAGACGGTGCTCTCGGTGATGCCGACGATCGGCTACCTGCACACCGGCATCGAGAAGACGATCGAGCAGAAGAAGTGGCAACAGGTGGTGCCGCTGGTCGAGCGGATGGACTACCTGAGTTCCCACTCGAACACGTTGAGCTACGTGCTGGCGGTCGAGAAACTGCTCGGCCTCGATGTGCCGGATCGGGTGAAGTGGATCCGTGTTCTGCTGGTTGAACTGCAGCGCATCAACAGCCATCTGGTCTGGCTCGGCACGCACGTGATGGATCTGGGCGCCTTCACGGTGATGCTCTACACATTCCGTGAGCGCGAACTCATCCTCAACGTCAACGAGTTGATTGCCGGCTTCCGGATGTTCCCGAGCTACATCCGCGTGGGCGGCTTGCGGGAGGATCTGACGGGCGGGTTCCACGAGGCCGTGCGAAACATCCTCGACCTGATGCCTGGCAAAATTGACGAGTACGAGGACCTGCTCACCAAGAACCAGATCTTCGTCAATCGCACGCGCGGCATCGGCATACTCTCGCGGGCTGATGCCCTCGCCTGGGGGCTGGTGGGCCCCATGGCGCGCGGGTCCGGCGACACCTACGATGTGCGGAAGGCCTTCCCGTATTCCGGGTACGAGACGTTCGAGTTCGATGTACCGATCGGCGCGAAGGGCGACGTGTTCGACCGCTACCTGATTCGCGTCGACGAAATGCGGCAGAGCGTGCGGATCTGCAAGCAGGCGCTTGACCGCATCAGTCCGCGCGGCGCGTTCGCGGCCGACGACCCGCGCGTGGTGCCGCCGACCAAGGACAAGGTCTACGCCGAGATGGAAGCGCTCATTCAGCACTTCCTGATCTACTCGCAGGGCTTCACGGTGCCTGCCGGCGAAGCGTACGTGCCGGTGGAGGGACCGCGCGGCGAACACGGGTGCCACGTCGTGTCGGATGGCGGCAACCGGCCGTGGCGCGTCAAGATGAGGTCGCCGTCGCTGATGGCCTGTCAAGCGATTGAGGCGATGGCCAAAGGCGGGCTGATTGCCGACGTCGTCGCCGTGATTGGATCGAGCGACGTCGTCATGGGGGACGCGGACCGGTGACTTTTCACCCCAACATGCCGTACGACACGGGGCTTCACAAGTCGGAGCGCCGTCTGCCCGAACAGGGTGAGCCCTTCGCCTTCACGCCAGAGAACCGGGCGCGCCTCGAGGAGATTGCCAGGCGGTATCCGCCGGAGCGGCGCAGGTCCGCGTTGCTGCCCGCGCTATACCTGGTGCAGCGCCAGCAGGGGTACATCTCCGGGCACGCGATGGAGCACGTGGCTGAGGAGATTGGCGTCACACCGGCCGAGGTCGAGGACGTCGTGTCGTACTACGCGATGTTCTACTCGCAGCCGGTCGGCAAGTACGTACTCCAGGTGTGCCGCACGCTCTCGTGCGCGCTTAATGGCGCGGAGCGCGTGACCGAGGCGCTGTCGGCCAAGCTCGGTATCAAGCCCGGCGAGACCGATCCGACAGGCATGTTCACGCTAATGGAAGTGGAGTGTCTCGGCGCCTGCGATCGGGCCCCGGTTGTGATGGTGAACGACCACTGGCACGAATGCCTCAAGCCCGGCGATGCGGCCAAACTGGTCGACGATCTCCGCGCGAAGGGGCCAGACGCGGTCAGCGGATGCCACTTGTGCGTCGAGAAGAAGTAGTCGGTAGACAGCAGTCGGACGGGATTCGGGATTCGGGATTCGGGGTTCGGGAATCGGGAATCGGGAGGGACTCGTAGGGGCGGGCTTCCGCCTTCGCGTAAAGCTTCGGCGGACCGCCGTAACCTTGGTGGAGGCGGTCAGACCCGGCGAATCGGTTAATCGTGTGTATGTTTGAACCAGTCCTCACCAGTTTCGTCCGCGAACCGAACAGCTTCACGCTCGACGTGGCGCTTGGGCACGGGGCCTACGAAGGCTTGCGCAAGGCGCTCACCATGGCGCCGGCCCAGGTCATCGAGACCGTGAAGGCCTCGGGTGTGCGCGGTCGCGGTGGCGCAGGCTTTCCGGCCGGCATGAAGTGGGGCTTCGTGCCGAAAGATTCCCCGAAGCCCAAGTACGTGTGCTGCAATGCGGACGAGAGCGAGCCCGGCACGTTCAAGGATCACGTGCTGATGGAGCGCAATCCGCATCTGGTGCTCGAGGGCTGCGCCATCAGTTGCTTCGCCATCGGCGCCAAGGTGTCGTACATCTACATCCGCGGCGAGTTCCACCACGTGGCCGACGTGCTCGAATCGGCGATCGCCGAAGCCAGGGCGCGCGGCTATCTGGGACAGAACATCTTCGGCAGCGGATTCGACTGCGACATCTTCGTGCACCGTGGCGCCGGCGCGTACGAGGCCGGCGAGGAGTCGGCGCTGCTCGAGTCGCTCGAAGGCAAACGCGCTCAGCCGCGCCTGCGGCCGCCATTCCCGGCGGTGGTGGGTCTCTACGGCTGCCCGACCGTCATCAACAACGTCGAGACGCTGGCCAACGTGCCGGCCATCATCACGAAGGGGCCGGAGTGGTTCGCCGCGCTTGGTCCCGACAAGAATGGCGGGCCGAAACTGTACTGCATCAGTGGGCACGTGGAACGCCCCGGCGTTTACGAAGCGACCATGAGGACGACGGTCCGGCAGTTAATCAATGACTATGCCGGGGGCATCCGGAAGGGCCGAACGCTGAAGGCGGTGATTCCGGGCGGGTCGTCCACGCCGGTGATGCTCCCCAACGCGATCGACTGCGAGGCCAGCTACGACGGCATCGCGAAGGCCGGATCGATGCTGGGATCGGCGGCGATGATCGTGATGGACGACACCACCTGCATGGTGTGGGCGGCAGCCAATCTCATCCACTTCTACCGCCACGAGTCGTGCGGCAAGTGCACGCCGTGCCGGGAAGGCGCCGACTGGATGCTGAAGATCCTGCTCAAGATCGAGCGGGGCGAAGGCGAGATGCGCGACCTCAAGTTGCTTGAGAGCGTGGCCAACAACATCACGGGCAAGACGCTGTGCCCGTTCGGCGATGCCGAGGTGGCGCCGGTGCTGAGCACGCTCCAGCATTTCCGCCATGAGTACGAGGCGCACATCCGCGAGGGGCGGTGTCCACTGCCGGCGGAGTGGCGGTGTGGGGGTGGGGGACACTGAGCAGAAATCGCTTCGGGAATGATTTCTGTGCGCCGGGGGCCACGCTGGAGCGTGGCGATCCGTGCGCCTGTAAGTGTGCCATGACCCGAGAGGTGCAAGTCCTCTCCAGGCAAACGCTCTCCGGCCTGAAGCCGACGATTACTGCGCCGCCGCGAGGCGGGGTGGGGAGCTATCGGA